>JAQVPY010000017.1 GCA_028701815.1 Bacteroidales bacterium
TCATAACACATCGTCATTGATAAAACCTAATGCGTTTACTGTTAATCCGGAAAACGACAAAATGTCGGGACTTATCTGCCGATTGTTTTCAACAAAATAATTAACAGAATTTATCCATTCTTATGCGCTCGTGTAATTTCTCTTTTACCGGGGGGACCGGGAAGGGTTTCCACTATAAAATTAAGTTGTTTCAGTTCCTTTTTAAATGAGTTTTTGGCGCAATATGTCACAAGGGTTCCCTCCGGTTTCAATATGTTGTACATCAATTGTAAAACGTTTTCCGACCACAGTTCCGGCTGACGGGATGGAGAAAAGGCGTCGAAATATACTGTATCAACACTGTTTTCGTTGGGAAACAAAACATTTTGGTTTGAAAGCGACGTTAAATCGCCATATATTTTAGACAGGGTAAAATAATCGGAGATTCTGATGTGTTCTCCCCACGGGCACTCGTGCAGTTGTAGAAACATGTCTTCAGAAACATTCAGAAGTCTCGCATAATTAAGAGATGTAACAACATCTTGTTCTAAAGGAAACTTTTCTATTGAGATATATTCGACATGCTTCGCATATTTTTCAGTTTCGATAAGAGTCAGCAGGGCGTTAAGCCCTGTTCCAAAGCCCATTTCAAATACGGTACATTCTTCTTTAATTTCAAGGCAAGGTCTCAAGCCGAGATTAATAAAGATATGATTAGATTCTTGAATGGCGCCATTCACGGAGTGGTAGGTTTCATCCAGCTCCGGCACGTATAGCGTTGAGGAATTATCAGCAGTTATGCGTAATTCCGGACTTATCATAGCAGTGACACATTATAATTGTATTTTCGACACATATCGCAAAAAGCAGACACATCTACGCCCCCATCGGCATATTTTGTATCGACATAATAACCGAGATCGACATCAAATATCTTTAATGTTAAGGGGCACTCGCCCTTACACTCTTTAATCCTTTTATAAAGGGTATCGGCAAATTCCTTGGAGACATCTGAAGAGTTGATGTTAACGACTACTTTTTTCGTACATTTATTCAGCACCGACTCTAAAGAAGTCATACCGGAAACATTAAAGACGTATTCTTCATTATCCTTGTATTTTCTGCAGTTTATTGCTCCGTTGGCCATAATAAGCTGTCCCGGGACAAGATAAGGATTTATCTTCAGAAATTCATCGGTAAACGCCATCAGGTGTACTGAGTCTTCATAATCCTCCAAAGTATATCTTGCATATTGAGAACCTTTAGCAGAAGTTTTGATACTCACTTCTGTTATCATGGCAGCTATTCTAAAATTAGACGCCTTCTTTTTCCCGTCGATACATTTTTTCAGTTGTTTGATATTACCGTTAGCGAAATACTTAATTGCGATGGCATATTGGTCGAGGGGGTGTCCCGACAGATAGAAACCTATATTATCCTTTTCCAGTTTCAGTTTCTGGATCAGTGAAAATTCTTCGCATTTGGGAAATTCGATCGGCAGATCTTCCTCTTCGATAGTCTCTCCAAAGAGGGATACCTGCGGTGATTCCTTTCTACTTTTGGCAGCCGCCGCATAGCGCATCAGGATATCGAGGAAAGTGGGGTCGCCTTCTTTTTCCGCATAAAAAAATTGCGAGCGGCGCACATTCGGAAATGAGTCGAAAGCGCCCGTGGCGACAAGAGACTCAATACTCTTTTTATTTATATTCACCCGCATGATAAAGTCGAGGACATCTTTAAAGGGGCCATTCTGATCGCGCTCCTTAGTGATCTCTTCAACAACAGCCATACCAACGCCTTTAATACCTGCAAGGCCGAAGACTATATGACCTGATTTATTTACAGTAAAATTAAAATTACTATCGTTAACATTCGGTCCATCCACTATAAGTCCCATTCGTTTGCATTCATCTATAAAGAAGGTGATCTTTTTCAAGTCGCTAAAATCATGCGTCAGCACGGAAGCCATATATTCTGCAGGATAGTGAGCTTTAAGGTATGCCGTCTGATAAGCAACTACGGAATAAGCAGCGGCGTGAGATCTATTAAATCCGTAAGAAGCGAATTTCACCATGATATCGAAGATGTCGGCGGCCTTTTTATTGTCAATATCATTGTTTTTCTGGCAGCCCTCTATAAATTCGTTCTTCATTGCCTCCATTACGTCAAGCTTCTTTTTACCCATAGCTTTTCTGAGTATATCAGCTTTGGCAAGAGAGAATCCGGCACATATCTGAGCTGTTTGCATAATCTGTTCCTGATAGACCATAATACCGTAAGTATCTTTCAGCACTTTTTCGAGCAGAGGATGTGGATATTCTATTTTTTCGCGTCCGTGTTTTCTATCTATAAAAAGAGGTATATTATCCATCGGACCCGGGCGGTACAATGCATTCATAGCGATAAGGTCTTCCATCGACTCGGGCACGAGTTCGCGAAGGTATCTCTGCATACCGGGCGACTCAAACTGAAAGATACCGACTGTTGTACCATCTTGAAAAAGTTTAAAGGTAGCCGCGTCGTCAAGGGGGATATTATCCAGGTCGACATCAACACCTTGATGATCCTTAATATTTATGATTGCGTCACGCAAAATCGACAGTGTCTTCAAGCCGAGGAAGTCCATTTTCAGCATTCCTGCCGATTCCACCTGAGATCCCTCAAACTGAGTAACCATAAGTTCGGAGTTTTTCGCGGTAGCGAGTGGAATATGATTAGTAAGGTCTTCGGGACCTATTATCACCCCGCAGGCATGAACGCCTGTCTGACGAATTGCTCCTTCGAGTTGCTGGGCATATTTGATAACCTTTTTTGAAATCTCCGGTCCCGACTCATACTCCTTTTTAAGGTCCTGACTCTCCCGCAGTGCATCGGCAAGTTTATCTATCCTGTCAGGTATCATCTTACAGAGTCTGTCGACATCAGACAGGGGCATTTTAAACACCCGTCCCACATCACGCAGAGCTCCCTTACAAGCCAACGTACCGAAGGTGACGATCTGGGATACGTGGTCGGCGCCGTATTTATCCATAACATAATGCAAGACCTTTTCTCTACCCTCGTCGTCGAAATCAACATCAATATCGGGCATCGAGATTCTTTCGGGGTTCAGAAATCTTTCAAAGAGCAGCTTATACTTAAGCGGGTCTATATCGGTGATACCGATACAATAGGCCACGGCAGATCCGGCAGCAGACCCCCTCCCGGGTCCCACCATAACTCCAAGTTCCTTCGTTTTATTGATAAAATCCTGGACTATAAGAAAATATCCGGGGAAGCCCATACCTTTTATAACTGAGAGTTCATATTCGATTCGTTCTTTCACCTCATCGGAGAGTTCCTCTCCATATTTTTTCTTTGCGCCCTCGTATGTAAGTTCTCTCAAATACTCGTTTTCATCTATTCCGCCCGGGATAGGAAAAACGGGAAGGATAACATGTGACTTTTTTATGGTATACATTTCCACCTTATCAGCTATCTCAAGTGTATTGGCAAAAGCCTCCGGTTCATCAGGAAACAGCGCAGACATCTCTTCGAAGGTCTTAAAATATTCCTGTCCCGAATAGCGTAGCCGTTTTGGATCATCATATTCGGAAGCAGTATTTATACATATTAATATATCATGGGCCTCTCTGTCTTCAGCATTAAGATAATGCACATCATTAGTAGCTATAAGCTTCACGCCGTGTTTTTTTGACAAGACCTTCAGTGCCTCATTGACAGTTTTCTGATCGGGGATACCATGGTCCATTAATTCAAGATAATAATCGTCGCCAAAAATGCCCTTATACCATTTGATAGCTTCTTCTGCCCTGTCCACATTGCCGTTGCGGATATGAAAAGCGACCTCGCCGGCGAGACAGGCGCTGGAGGCGATAAGGCCATCCGAATGCTGCTCGAGTATTTCCTTATCTATACGCGGATTATAATAAAATCCGTCCCTAAAGCCCATGGAGACAAGCTTACAGAGGTTTTTATACCCGACGAAGTTTTTCGCAAGCAATACGAGGTGAAATCCGCGTGATCGCTCGCCTACATTAGCGCCCTTATCAAAACGGCTGCCGTCTGCCACATACACCTCGCACCCCAAAATGGGTTTAATCTTAGCCTTATTGGCCTCTTCCCAAAAGGTCATCGCACCATACATATTCCCATGATCTGTTACGGCTACGGCGGGCATACCTAATTCGACGGCTCGCGCCACGAGTTTTTTAATATTGGTCAGCCCATCTAAGATGGAATACTGCGTATGCAGGTGAAGATGTACAAAATCAGACATATATAAAAGTTGTTATTAGTTGTGAGGTTTATTGCAAATATATTTATTTTTCGGGAAAAGCATCTTTAACAGCGATAAATTTTATTAACAATTATCGGTGTCACAACAGAAAAAATCACATTTATCACGACGTGTAAAAGAAAATAATTTTTCGGGAAAAAGCGATTATATTATATTTTTTTGTATCTTTGCAGCCCAAATTATATAAAATAATTTAAACAAAAGTATTAAATAATGTTCGCAATTGTAGAAATCGCAGGAAAGCAATTCAAGGTCGAAAAAGGTAAATACGTTTATGTAAACCGCCTTGATGCGAAAGAAGACAGTGTCGTAGAATTTGACAAAGTGCTTCTCTTAAACACGGACGACAACAAAGTCTCCGTTGGAACTCCCGTAGTGGAAGGCGCAAAAGTTGAAGCCAAAGTGCTTCAGCATCTTAAAGGTAACAAAGTTCTTGTTTTCAAGAAGAAAAGAAGAAAAGGTTATCAGACATTAAACGGTCATCGTGATTTTTTGACCAAGATTGAAATAGAAAATATTGTTTTTTAACCTTTAAAATCCAACAGATATGGCACATAAAAAGGGAGCCGGTAGTTCAAGTAACGGTCGTGAATCGCACAGTAAGCGTCTCGGCATCAAAAAGTTTGGCAGTGAAACTGTTAAAGCCGGCAATATATTAGTAAGACAAAGAGGCACAGTACACAAAGCAGGTGAGAACGTCGGTATGGGAAAAGACCACACCTTACATGCTCTCGTCGATGGTACGGTAGTTTTCAGCAGACATAGAGACAACAAGTCTTATGTAAGCGTAGCAGAAGCAACCGAAGCATAAATTCGGCGGCTTATATATAACTAAAGTATAGGAAAACGGCATATCAATATGCCGTTTTTTTTGTTTTTATTTATTATATTTGCAGATTATATTTAACCCAAAGAGTCCGCTCATGAATATTTTTACTACTTTTTTTGATCTTTTCCTAAAAAATTTCAACATAGTTCTCATCAGCATGGTTGCTATCGCCGCAGTCGTTTTTGTCGCTTTAAACTTTGTTGAAGCCGGTTATGGAATGATGATCAGCAACAAATGGGGGCTTGCCATTAACAACAAGCTCGGGTGGTTTTTTATGGAACTGCCGGTGTTTATAGTAATGATTGCTCTCTTGGTATGTTCTGACAGGACATTTTGGAAATGTCCCGCCGCGAACTGTTGGGTTACACCTTTCGTCTTCTTTGTGTTTTTCGAGGCGCACTATTTCCGTCGCTCGCTCATCTTCCCTTTCAGATTAAAAGGCAAAAACAAAATGCCGATAACGATTATGCTTTTAGGCATAATCTTCAACCTATGTAACGCATTGATGCAAGGCGGATGGATTTTTTATCTCGCTCCGAAAAGCATGTACACGCTACAATGGCTCTATTCACCGCAGTTTATTATCGGAACGATAATTTTCTTTGGAGGAATGACTATCAATGCGCAGTCGGATAAAATAATACGCGACCTGCGTCATGACGGAGACACCAGACACTATCTGCCTGAAAAAGGCATGTTTAAATATGTCACCGGAGCTCATTATTTCGGTGAGGTTATCGAATGGGTCGGATTTGCCATTCTCACATGGAGCATTTCCGGAGCCGTATTTGCTATATGGACCTTTGCCAACCTCGTCCCACGCGCAAAAGCCATATATCTTAAATATCAGAAACTCTTCGGCAAAGAGGTCTTAAAAAGTAAAAAATTAAAAAGGATTTTTCCCTATATATATTAATCATTATCAGACATGGCAGAATCTAAACTATTCACCCCCTATAAGCTCGGCCCCATAACGCTTCGTAACAGAACGATAAGAGCGGCCGCTTTTGAAGGCATGTGCGCCGATAACGGCCCAACCGATTTATTATATAACTATCACAAATCCGTTGCTGAGGGCGGAATTGGCATGACCTCGATTGCGTATGCTGCCGTCACTCAGAGTGGACTTTCTTTTCCTCACCAGCTATGGCTCAGGAAAGACATTATCCCGGGATTAAGAAGGATTACAGATGCCATTCATGATGCGGGAGCTGCCGCCTCTATTCAGATAGGACATTGCGGCAATATGTCAAAACGCAAAGTTGCAGGACAACTGCCTGTATCTGCCTCATACGGTTTCAATCTGTACTCCCCTACTTTTGTACGCCGTCTCCGTAAAGACGAGATTTTTGAAATCGCCAAGTCGTTCTATTCGGCAGTAAACCTTGCAAGAGAGGCCGGATTCGACTGTGTTGAGATTCACGCAGGTCACGGTTATCTATTAAGTCAGTTCCTTTCCAAATATACGAACCATCGTCACGACGAATATGGCGGTTCCCTCGAAAATCGCATGCGTTTTATGACTATGGCGGCAGAAGAGGCTCTAAGTGCAGCCGGCAGCGACATGGCAGTAATTGCCAAGATGAACATGAATGACGGCTTTAAATTCCTCGGCGGAATGCAGGAAGACGAATGTATTCAAGTAGCAAAACGTCTTGAAAGTACCGGTCTCCACGGCTTAGTTCTCAGCAGCGGGTTCGTCAGCCACGCTCCAATGCACGTAATGTGTGGCGGCATGCCGGCACAAACCATGTCGTACTACGAAAAGAACTTCATGATGAAGTATCTCATGAGCTGGTTCGGAACTATGATGGCCCCAAGCGTTCCTTTTAAAGAAGCTTATTTCTATGAGGACGCATTAAAATTCAGAGAGGCCGTCAAATTACCTCTTATTTATGTGGGGGGACTCGTCTCTCGTGAAAAAATAGACATGGTACTGGATTCGGGATTCGAATTCGTAGCTATGGCACGCGCACTTATCAACGACCCCGCCTTCGTAAACAAAATGAAGGAACAGGGCAATGTAAGATGCGACTGCGGACACTCCAACTATTGCATCGGCCGTATGTATTCAAGAGAGATGGCTTGCCACAATAACATTGATGATTGTCTACCAAAATGTATACGGAAAGAAATAAAGAGAAACGAACAGTTCTAATCACCGGAGCCGGCTCCGGGATAGGGCTCGAATATGCAAAAAACCTCGCTAATAGAAACTGCGACCTTGTTCTCGTAGACATACAGGAACAGAAGATTATAGATGTCGCCGACTCTTTATCAAAAGAATTTCATATCAGCACTTTCCCTGTATGTCTCGACCTTACCGCCGACAAGGCGGCAGAAACACTTTTCGATTTCTGTCAAACAAAAGATTTACAGATCGACATACTCATAAGCAATGCGGGATTCTTGATTTTCAACGAAATAGACCGTATCAGCAATGCCAGGGTCAGAAATTTGATCCGTCTCCAGGTGGAAACGCCGACGATGCTCTGCAAACTCTTCGGCAGCGAGATGAAGAAAAGACGCTTTGGATATATTCTGGTAACATCTTCCTTATCGGCATGGATGCCCTATCCCGGCTTGATGATGTACTCTTCTACCAAACGCTATCTTAAAGACTTTACCAAAGCCCTGCATTATGAGATGGTCGATTATAACGTAGGGGTCACGGCTATATGTCCGGGGGCGGTAAACACACCTCTATATAACCTAAGCGACAGATACCGCAAGATAGCCTTAAATACGGGTATCATGATGAATGCCGACAAGCTCGCCGCAAAAGGAATCAAGGCTATGTTCCGAAAACGTGTTAAGATTATTCCCGGACTTTTGAATAAAATTGCCCTCCCCCTGATCGTCATCTGCCCGATGTGGCTCATTCAATTCATAAAAAGGAAGACAAAGATATTGGACAAGATAACAGTTTAACTTTTATTAACAGGGGAGGCTAAACGCGTGTTATTCATTAATTACAGCCACGTTCCGGCGACAAAAAACGGGTCTCAGGATATGGGGCTTAGACGTTTTTCGACAAAAACAGGCTCATATTTGAAAAAAAATTACGACATTTGCAAAATATGTATAATAATTTAAAAACTTTTTATTATGTCAGAAATTGCAAACAAAGTTAAAGAAATTATCGTTGATAAATTAGGCGTAGACCCTGCAGATGTTACAGAACAAGCAAGTTTCACAAACGACTTGGGAGCTGACTCATTGGATACGGTAGACTTAATAATGGAGTTCGAGAAAGAATTCGGTATTGAGATACCAGATGATGCAGCCACAGGTATAACAACTGTTGGGGATGCTATTTCCTACATCGAAAACATTAAAAAGTAGTTTACTAACTTAATTATCATGGCACTTAACCGAGTAGTTATTACAGGCTATGGGGCACTTACTCCATTAGGCAACAATGCTGAAGCTTTTTGGCAAGGTCTTGTCGATGGAGTGAGTGGTGCTTCAGAAATTTCTCATTTTGATGCATCAAAGTTTAAGACGCGTTTTGCTTGTGAGTTAAAAGATTTTGACCCGTTAGATTATTTCGACAAAAAGGAAGTTCGCAAATTAGACCCCTTCATATTATACAGTCTCATTGCAGCCGATGAGGCAGTAAAACATTCAAGAATCGTCCCCGACAAGCTCAACCGCGAAAGGTGTGGAGTAATTTGGGGCTCAGGTGTAGGGGGGCTTAACACCTTAATATCTGAAATCAACGATTTCTCGACCGGAGACGGCACGCCGCGTTTCAGTCCGTTTTTTATTACAAAGATCATCGTTGACGTTGTCCCCGGCATGGTAGCCATAAAATATGGTTTCGAAGGCACCAACTATTCCACTGTTGCAGCATGCGCAAGTAGCGCTGAAGCGATCATTAACGCCTACCGTAATATAAAATACGGATTTCAGGATTTAATCATCGCCGGCGGTTCCGAAGCAGCTATCTCAATTGCCGGAATAGGCGGTTTTAATGGGATGCATGCCCTCTCGACGCGTAACGACGACTATAAAACAGCTTCCCGCCCATACGACAAAGACCGCGACGGTTTTGTTATGGGAGAAGGCGCAGGTGCTCTTGTAATAGAAAGCCTTGAGCACGCTTTAAAAAGAAAAGCAACCATCTATGCGGAAATTACAGGCGTAGGCTCGACCTGTGACGCTTATCACGTCACCGCACCACATCCCGAAGGAATTGGCGCATATAAGGCAATGGTACGGGCTTTAGACGATGCCGAAGTTAAACCTTCTGATATAGACTATATCAATACTCACGGAACTTCTACTCCTATTGGCGACTCCTCCGAAATTAAAGCTATCGGCAACCTGTTTAAAGATAGCGATAAATTACTCGTGAGTTCTACAAAATCCATGCACGGACATTTGTTGGGAGCAGCAGGCGCCGTCGAAGCAGTAGCTTCAGTGATGACTATCCAAAAGGGATTTATCCCCCCTACAATAAATCACTTCACAGATGACCCGGATATTGTCGCTACCGGCGTTAACATCTTATATGATAAGGCGTGTAAACGTACATCGGATTATGTTATGAGCAACGCCTTCGGTTTTGGAGGACATAATACGTCCATCATTTTTAAAAGATTCAATAATAAGTGAGACTGAAACTGCTTTTTGCTCGAGATAAGAAATTATATGTGGCGATAAAAAATATGGCGGGTTTCTACCCGACAAATATTCACCTGTATAAGCTGGCCCTGCATCATAAGTCGCAACCACTCGACGAACAGGCAAAGATTTCGCTCAACAACGAACGTTTGGAATACCTCGGCGACGCAGTGCTCAGCGCTGTTATCGCCGATTACCTCTATAAGGCATACCCATATAAAAATGAAGGCTTCCTCTCAGAAATGAGATCGAAACTGGTGAGTCGCGCACAATTAAACTCCCTGAGTAAAACCATAGGACTTAATACGCTGATCCATCAACAGTCGCACTCTAAATCTATGGATGGAGATGCCTTTGAGGCTTTTATCGGCGCACTTTACCTCGACAAAGGCTATAATTTTACTGAGAAAATAATCATCCGTAATATCGTTACAAAATATTTTTATCTTCCCGATATTGAAAAACAGGATAATAATTATAAGAGCCGCCTCCTCGAATGGTCACAGAAAAACAAGTTCTTCGTCGAATTTAAGGTCATCGAAGAAATACCCGCCAACCTCAACTACCAGAAACAATATGTGGTGAGAGTCTTTATTGATGGCGCACCTAAAGAGACCGGTCAGGATTTCAATATTAAAGGTGCCGAGCAATTAGCCGCAAAAAACACCTTCGAGATAATACAGACAGACAGCAATAACCAGGCCTCGTAGTTCAACTGGATAGAATTCAAGATTCCGATTCTTGCGATGGGGGTTCGAGCCCTCTCGGGGTCACTAAATTTATTAATCATGAATATCGCCGTAGTTGGAGCAACCGGACTCGTAGGATCATTGATGCTTAAAGTATTAGCGGAACAGAATATCCCCTATGAAAAACTGTATCTCATCGCTTCTCAGCGATCCGCCGGTAAAAAGATATCTTTTAACAATAATATTTATAGCATTATAACACTTGACGAGGCCCTCGATAAAAATATCGATTTTGCCTTGTTCTCAGCCGGTAAAACCGTATCATTGGAATACGCTCCGCTATTTGTTAAAAACGGCGCTACAGTAATCGACAACTCTTCTGCGTGGCGAATGGACCCGACAGTACCTTTGGTGGTACCTGAAATCAACCCCGAAGATATTAAAGATAACCGACTTATTGCCAACCCTAACTGCTCTACCATTGCAATGATTATGGCACTATTTAACCTGCACAGGAGATATACGGCAAGACGTCTCGTTATATCTACCTATCAATCAGTTACCGGCTCGGGCATGAAAGGAATCAACCAATTATTTGACGAACGGGCAGGCAAACCTGTTTCAAACCCCGCATACCCGCATAAAATAGACCTTAACATACTCCCTCATGGAGGCGCCTTCCTTGATTACGGATATACTGAAGAAGAGATTAAACTTGTGAATGAGACAAGAAAAATACTACATGCCCCTGACATACAGATAACGGCAACAGTTGTCAGAGTCCCCGTGACAGGTGGGCACTCCATTTCTCTTAATGTCGAATTTGAAGATGAATTCGACCTACAAGACGTCTATTCTATTCTTCAAAAAACCGAAGGTGTAGTAATAGCCGACAATCCTAAAGAGAACCTCTACCCCACCCCACAAATGGCCGAAGGTAAAGACGAGGTGTTTGTTGGGAGAATTCGTCGCGACTTCTCCCGTGCCCATTGTCTGAATTTATGGGCTACCGCCGACAACTTACGTAAAGGCGCTGCCACCAACGCTGTACAGATATTAAAGACAATTATATAATTTATCATGATCTTTTATTCCGACATATCAAATATCCCTGAAATTCCTAATACCATTGTAACCGTTGGTAATTTCGACGGTGTGCACCTCGGGCACAAGGCCATCATAGATAAAATGCTGGAAATCAAAAAAAAGACAAATGGCAATATAGTTGTTCTAACCTTTAATCCGCACCCGCAAAACGTCCTTAAAAAAAATAACGATTTCAAATATATCCATTCCATCGGTCGTAAATCGAATATCTTTGCGCGCATAGGCGTGGATTATCTGATAAATATTCCATTTACGGCGGAATTTGCCAAGCTCAGCACCGAATATTTTATTGAGCATTATCTGGTAAATATACTTCACGCCAAATATATTGTAGTAGGTTACGACTGCCACTTCGGAATCAGTCACGAGGAAACTATTACCGTCCTATCGGATCTTTGCGCAAAGCACAAATTTGAATTTATTGAGATCCCTCCGGTTTATATTAAGGATAAAATAATCAGTTCCTCCGCCATACGTGAATACCTGCGACAGGGGATGATAAAAGAAGCCAACAGGATGCTCGGCTACGAATATTCCATCTTCGGACAAGTCGTCTACGGACATCATCTCGGTCGCACAATAGGCTTCCCGACAGCGAACATCATCATCGAAAACGACCTTAAGCTCATAGCGGCTGAAGGCGTCTATGTATGTTACATCAAATGGAATAAAAACATGTTTTTCGGCATCTGCAACATAGGTACGCGACCGACTCTTAACGGAAAAGATCTTACAATAGAAGTAAATATCTTCGATTTTAACGAAGATATCTACGGGGAATTTCTCGGCATCTATTTCATCGACAAGCTAAGGGATGAGCAGAAATTTGATTCTCTTGACTCTCTAAAGGCTCAGATAAGTGTCGACGCAGAAAGGGCGAAAGAAATTATAGAGAGTATGCCTCAATATCACTTTTAACCTTCTTAACAAGGCCTTGTAAAACTGTACCGGGTCCGACCTCACAGAAAGAGGTGGCACCGTCGGCTATCATATTCTGGATAGTCTGCGTCCATCTTACAGGAGAAGTAAGCTGACTGATCAGGTTCGTCTTGATGACATCGATGTTTTTCACCGGCTGAGCATTGACATTCTGATAAACCGGACAAAGTGGCTCTTCAAAATCGACCTTGTTAATTGCCTTTGCAAGCTCAGCTCTCGCGGGTTCCATCAACGGGGAATGGAAAGCTCCCCCCACTTTAAGAGGCACTACCCTTGCGCCTATTTCAGACAGCATCTTTGATGCTTTCTCAACTCCGGAGATAGTACCTGAAATAACCGTCTGTTGAGGGGAATTATAATTTGCGGCGACCACAATATCATCGGCGATAGTCTTCAATACAGCTTCGATTTTAGTCGCATCTATTTTCAGCACTGCTGCCATTGTAGACGGCTGCTCTTCACATGCATGCTGCATCAGCATTGCACGTTGAGATACAAGACGAAGTCCGTCTTCGAAAGACAGAGAGCCTACCGCTGTAAGAGCGGAAAATTCGCCTAAAGAGTGTCCGGCTACCATGTCAGGTAAAAAATCTGCTTTCTTCACTGTAGCCAGGATAACAGAATGAAGAAATATTGCAGGCTGGGTAACTTTTGTCTGTTTTAAATCGTCTTCCGCCCCTTCAAACATAACGTCGGATATCTTAAAACCAAGGATACTGTTCGCCTTATGAAACATGTCTTTTGCCACTGAAGATCCATCAAAAAGATCTTTACCCATCCCTGAAAATTGAGCCCCTTGTCCGGGGAAAATATATGCTTTCATTGTCTTTAATGTAATTTTGTACCTATCAAATGCATAAACTCTTCACGAGTTTCTTTTCTTAAAAAAGCCCCATAAAAATCGGACGTCGTAGTAACGGAATTTTGTTTTTGTATTCCACGCATCGACATACATGTATGCTGCGCCTCAATAACTACACCTACACCCAGGGGGTTTAATGTCTCCTGGATAACTTCTTTTATTTGAGTAGTCATACGTTCCTGTACCTGCAATCTGCGGGCAAAAGCATCTACGACCCTCGCAATTTTACTTAATCCTACTATATAATTTCGCGGGATATATCCAACATGAGCCTTCCCGAAAAACGGCAATAAATGATGTTCACATGTTGAATATATCTCGATATCTTTTACAACTACCATCTGCTTATAATCTACCTGAAACATTGCCGAGCGTAATATCTCTTCAGGTTTCACGAGGTATCCATGTGTCAAAAACTGCATGGCTTTACCTATACGTTCAGGCGTCTTCAGCAGGCCTTCCCTCTCCGGGTCTTCTCCCAACAAAGAAAGAATCTCCTTATAATGATACTTGAGCTTTTCAAGCTTTTCCTCATCATAGAGGTTTTTCAATCCGGCATACCCGTTATTACTCTCATTTATACTATCATCAGGGAAATAGCTGATAGAATCAAATTCCTTCATACACAAAAATGACTTCTTCTCTATAATTTCTTTTCCGGTTGCGGTTGTACAGTCGGTTGCGGTTGCGGTTTAAATGCACCCTTATCGTCGAGTTTCATCTTACAGGTGCCTTCAAAGATTGCCCCGGTCTCTATATACAGTTTCGAAGTAGAGATCTCTCCTTCGAAGACTGCAGTAGACTTCATCTCAAGCAATTCTTTTACACGAATAGCAACCTTGCACTTGCCTTCTATTATTGCGCTGCCGCAATTGATATCACCTTCTATATAGCCGTTTTTACCGACGGTGACCTTGCCGGCTGCATTTATTGAGCCTTTAACAATTCCATCTATACGGATATCAGAATTGGTGTCCACATTTCCGGTGATAGTAGTCCCCGTCTGTACAACGTTTTCTGTACCAGGCTTCGGGCCTTCAAATTCAAATTCTCTTGCCATAGTATTTGATATTAAAATTAGTTTTTCTGTCTTGGCCCGACAATTTTACTGTCGAAAAAATACAGATAAGCCTCTATATTTTTACTCTTGTAAAACGCGGGATAATTCTCCTGAGAAATCACAAAGTGATAATACGCATCCGGTGCCAAACCGGAATAAATATAATTGTTTTCTAATACATTTTCATAGAAGTCCATTGCAGTATTACAATCTGAGAAAGATGACACCGTCACCATCTCATAAGTATCATTAAGCATATTTCTATTTGCCGTAAGAGCATCCAACTTGTGATAGCGTATCAGATAATCGGAGACTCTTGTAGCTATAGCCTTAACATTTGACTTCGAGATGTCAAGAACGAGGACATAAAAATACTGCGTATTACATTTATATTTATATTGAGAAATCTCTTTTTCGAGTATCGCCTGCTTTTCTTTTTCTTTCTCCATAATGGCCACGGTAGCCGAATCAAGTACTGGAGCATCTTCCGGCAGCAAAGCCGCTAAAAGTTCAGTAGCCACAGGAGCAATATCACTATCGGCATATTGAGTGGTTATCTGTCTCAGCTTTTCCGCAGTTTCTTCGGTGTCGACATTTTGAGCAACGTCGGCCAGAGCCGACATATACAAGAATTTCGGGTTGTATTCCTTGTCATTAAGTGCAAGACCTTCTTCAGAATACAATCTTACTATATCAAACAATCCGTCCTCATAAGAAAGATATACGTCATTATAGAGGTGTTTGGCCGCATCCATACGCTCTCTCATAGTAATAACATAAGAGGGATCCTGCAGCAATCTTGCATAATCGCTCTCAGGAAATCCGGATACGATGCTGCTTTTTGCGGCAGCAGCACATGCCACATCTTCGAGCTCTTTACAGTTCATATACTGCATATAATACGACAACAGTGCATATTTGGATTTGGGAAACCTCTTAAGCATATCGGCGAAACATTCATTCGACAACGAATAATCTTTTAATCTGTCGGCAGCAATAAACCCCGCATCATATAAAGCCTGCTCTATATTGGAATTGGAAGCCGCCATTTTCTCATCGGTAAGCGGTAGATATTGAGTATAATATTTTACATCCATAACATCGGTCACCCATTGTGTCGTATCTAAAGATGTTGAATCCGTCTGAATTTCATCAAGTTCATCCCATGAAAAAGACTGTTTATCCAAGAGGAACCATAAATCCTCCAATTTTCTGTTACCCCAGCGGCGTTTAAAGTCCGTCACACCTGCGCTCACCGACTGCGTATTATAGAAATACCATGATGTTGTGCCGGTACCGAGCCTGCCCTCCAACTGCTTATTTTCATATTGGGTTATCAACGAAGAGCTGTAATTTCTCTGACGTTGCATTTCGAGTTCCTGCGCTATTCTCTCCTTTTCTTTCAAATCGGAAATAATCTTATTTATAAAATTGTTGCGTTCGGCCTCGGGCATTTTAGCTATACGTTGCAAACTGTCCTCACTTTGGACTACAGTCAACGAAGAGACAAGGTCTCCTAACACGTTTGCTCTTTCCTTAATACTCACAAAATCGGCATATTCTTTAGGAAGAAACTGAACTGCGGTATCATAATAGGGGCTACTCTTGATATAGTCTTTTTCTTCGTAATATATCTCAGCGAGAGTATAGGCGCCGATTGCTTTCTGATAATTGTTTTTGACGCTTGTCGACACACAAAGTCTTAGATATTCAATCTCTTTATTTATATTTCCATTTCTTTTAGCCACCTCATACAGAGCGTAATATATCTGATCTCTGAACTCTTCGTTTTTGTCCTCCTTCAACATCTTTGTCAGAGTCTTGGTTATTGAGGCTCCGCCATCTTTTATATCATGACATTGTGCCATTTTAATTTTTGAATTAAAGCTGATATAAAAGTCGTTACCACGTGACGATTTTTTAAAATAGTCGAAGGCCTGATTGAGTTTGCCGTCCTGTACTTTAATCTGACCGAGGATAAAAGATATACGCTGTTTCAGTGTTTTATCATTCTTATTGGCAGACAAGGCTTCCTCCAAGTATTTTACCGACTCGGGATATTTCTTTTGCGAGAGATAAAAATCCGCGCATACCACGGGATATTGTTTCCGAATAATGCGTTTCACCTCATAATTAGCAACAGCTTTCTTCAATTCATCAAGAATTACAGAAGCTTTTTCATATTCGGCAGTCTCTATATATGTTTTCGCAAGCCATAGCTGTGCAGAGTGTTTTGTAAGCAAGTCATCTTCAAATGTTTTCAAGATATACTGGAATGTTCTTCGCGCATTGCTATAATCCTGTTCATAGAAATAGCACATGCCTATTATCAGATAGCAGTCGTCTACCCACTTAACGCGTTCTTGTTGCTCAAAGACCATTGAATGACGGCGGATCATGATAAAAGACTTCTCAATAGACTGATCTAAAGCAGGCTTCATCGCTTGTGCTTCTTTTTTAGTTCCATAATACACCACGGGTATTATATCGGTAAAATTGTCGATACCGGCATCCTGCATTGCAGCTACAGTTTCGCGCATATCTTCACGCGCGTTCCAATAGCCGTTATAATGGGTATTGACATTATGAAAGGTGCGCCTTGTAAATGTATTTTTCTTTGTCGAACAGGCTGAAAAAGCCGCACAAGACAAAAGCAATACTATAAGAAATACTATGTTGACCCTTTGCTTCACAATAATAATATAAGAATTATATAAGAATGCAAATATACATAAATAAAAAAAAAGGCTGCCAAATTTGGCAGCCTTTTTTTAATTATAAGCGTCTAATTAGTGAGCGACAACAACCTTAGTTCTCATAACAGAACCGTCAGCTGTATTAACAGTCAAGAAATAGATACCTGCCTTGTAATCGGTTACATTGATTGAATTAGTGTTACCTAATATTTCAACGATTTGGCCGAGGCTGTTAGAAACATATATTGAAGAAACATTACCTTCAACTACGATTTCGGTATTAGCCGGGTTAGGATATACATTAACGTTAGCGTAATCATTGATACCATTGATAGGATCAAGTTGTACATCTAAAGTATTTGTACCTTCAGCAATTGCAACGGTTCCTTCAAAATCATAGTAATTAGCAGCTGATACGAGGATTGTATAAGTGCCGACCATAATATTTTCAACTGAATAAGCACCATTGGTACCTGTAGTAACAGTTTGTCCGGCTACTTCAACTGTAGCGCCAGCGATTGGTAAACCGCCTTGTGAATCTGTAACAACACCGGAAAGTGAACCATAAACAGGTTCGCCTATGGTAAATGTAACATATACAGATGGATTTTCTGCCTGAGTAGGATTAATTTTGAAGATAGCGTTAGCATGGAAAGTACCTTGTTCAGCCCAACTACCGTCCATAACGAGTTCTACGTCTACTGATGCACCCGATGCGATTTCGCCGGAAGGATTAGTAGCGCTCAACCAACCGGCTGAACCGAGTTCATAGATACCGATAAGGTTAGGAGATTGCTGCATATTTCCAAAGAAGCATACAACACCATTGTATTCACCTACATAAGCGCCTCCGGATATACCGGCATCATAACCAGGACATGAAGCGAAGTCAAATACAGGAGAGGATTCAATTATATTTGAAGCAATATTATATCTGTAAACCACGGCATTGCTGCTCGGTTGGCAGAATAATAAGAGGTATGGGCTGTTTTGTCATGGCGCAAACTTCCAGCCGAGCCGTTTGGAGGAGCACGTATGCGCTATACGGAAACTGATGCCGATGAGTTTA
>JAQVPY010000018.1 GCA_028701815.1 Bacteroidales bacterium
TCTTTGAGCCTCTCTAGAAAAAAAACTCTTCAAATCCCCTTGCGCCTCTAAGGGTTGCCAAGCAGGTCCGGCAGCAGAGAGAAAGCACGCAGCATCTTCGCCATCAGCCGCTGCAGGTTGCCAAGCTATAGCAAGACTGTAACGATAGAGCTATAAAAAAAGCCGACAAGCATTTCACCCGTCGGCTTATTTAATAACAACGAACCCCTCTTTATATAACCGAGAGTACTATCTCTTTGAATGCCTCTGGATTATTCATGGCTAAATCGGCAAGAACCTTGCGACTTAACTGAATATCCTTTTTGTGTAACCTACCCATTAATTCTGAATAGGACAATCCGTTCAATCTAGCGGCTGCATTGATACGCATAATCCACAAAGATCTAAACGAACCTTTCTTGTCTCGCCTGTCACGGTACGCATAGGTTTGTCCTTTTTCCCATGAGTTTTTAGCAACCGTCCAGACATTTTTTCTTGTTCTAAAAGCACCTTTGGTTCTGTTGAGAATCTTCTTTCTCCTTGCCCTTGATGCGACTGAATTTACTGATCTTGGCATAATTAATCCTTTCTTTTTTTTACTTCAGTGACGAATACTATCATCCGCTCTTAAACTGACCGTAAAGTTAATAATTCAATTCTTACTTGTTTAACATGTCTTTTACTGCAGCAACATTGGCCTTGTCAACAATATCAAAATACGCAAGATTGCGTTTTCTCTTGTTTGTCTTCTTAGTCAAAATGTGGCTATGATAAGCATGTTTCCTTTTTAATTTGCCCGTGCCCGTAAAACTGAAACGTTTTTTGGCAGCGGATTTGGTTTTTAATTTTGGCATTTTCTAAAATTTTTTCTGGTTAATAATATAAATTCGTTATTTGTTATTTCTTTTTACTTAACGGAGCTATCATAATTGTCATCCTCTTCCCCTCTAATTTTGGCATCATCTCAACCTTCCCATATTCGGTTAATTGTTGTGCAAACTTTAATAATATAATCTCTCCCTGATCCTTATATACTATAGTCCTCCCTCTAAAATACACTTCAACTCTTACCTTACATCCGGTATTGAGAAACTTCATCGCATGCTTCAACTTGAAATCAAAATCATGATCATCTGTATTCGGACCTAACCTTATCTCTTTGATCTCAATCTTTGTCGACTTCGCCTTTTTCTCTTTCTCCTTTTTCTTTAACTCATACGTGAACTTCTGATAATCAGCAATCTTACACACCGGAGGATTCGCTGATGGAGAAATTTCAATCAAATCTAATCCTAAATCGTCGGAAATCCTTATCGCATCCCTGAGACTGTATATACCAGGGTCGACATTTTCTCCTACTACTCGTACCATCGGAGCGGTAATCCTATTGTTTATACGATATAATTCGTTCTCCTGCTTGCCAAATTGCCTCGGCCTATTATTGTTGTTATTGCTACTGCTGTTGTTATTATTCTGTTGCACTCGGTTAAAAATTGATTAATATTATTTATTCGTTTCTTTATTGATTTCATCATTGACATACTGAACAAACTGCGCTATCGTCATCTCCCCTAAATCTCCTTCTCCACCTCTGCGACGAACAGATAAAGTTCCGTTTTGCTCCTCTTTCTCTCCTACTACCAATATTAAAGGTATCTTCTTAATCTCGGCATCACGAATCTTTCTGCCTGTTTTTTCAGACCTGTAATCTATACTACCTCGTATCTCATTTCTCCTCAATTCCTTCTTTACTTTCTCTGCATAGTCTATAAATTTATCACTTATTGGAAGTATTATCATCTGATCCGGACTTAACCATAACGGAAAATCTCCGGCACAATGCTCTATTAATACAGCTACAAACCTTTCCATAGAACCAAATGGAGCACGATGTATCATCACCGGTCTGTGCTTTAAATTGTCACTTCCGGTATATTCCAAACCAAACCTCTCCGGTAAATTGTAGTCAACCTGAATAGTCCCTAATTGCCACTTGCGACCTATCGCATCCCTTACCATAAAATCCATCTTGGGACCATAAAATGCAGCTTCTCCATACTCTATTACAGGATTCAATCCCCTGTCATGCGCAACATCTAATATAGCCTGCTCCGCTTTATGCCAATTTTCTTCAGAACCTATATATTTTTCACGATTAACCTTGTCACGAAGCGACACCTGAACAATAAACTCCTTGAAATCCAATACTTTGAATATTTTTAAAACAATATCCATTACTCCATTGAATTCGGATTTTATCTGATCCGGCGTACAGAAAATGTGCGCGTCATCCTGTGTAAACCCCCTTACTCTCGTCAACCCATGTAACTCACCACTCTGCTCATAACGATACACCGTCCCAAATTCCGCTAACCTTAATGGTAACTCTTTATATGAACGCGGTTTCGAAGCATATATTTCACAATGATGAGGACAATTCATAGGCTTCAAGAAATATTCTTCCCCCTCTTCAGGTGTAGTAATCGGCCGGAATGAATCAGCACCATACTTCTGATAATGCCCTGAAGTCTTATATAAATTAACATTCCCTATATGAGGAGTGATAACAGGATCATATCCTGCCTCACTCTGTATTTTACGCAAAAACTTTTCTAACGTGTAACGTAATTCTGGTCCCTTCGGTAACCATAACGGTAACCCTAACCCTACTCGCGGAGAAAAAGTAAATAACTCAAGCTCCTTGCCCAACTTCCTGTGATCACGCTTTTTGGCCTCCTCTAATAAGGCCAAATACTCAGTAAGATCTTTTGCCTTAGGAAATGAAATACCATATACCCTGACCAACTGCTTCCTACTCTCATCTCCCCTCCAATATGCTCCGGCTATACTTAAAATCTTAAAGGCCTTTATCATTGAAGTATCATGCAAATGAGGCCCCCTACATAAATCGACAAAGTCTCCTGATTGGTAAAAGGTGATTTTTCCATCCTCTAAGTCTTTGATCAACTCAACCTTATATTCATCTCCCTTCTTAGTAAAATACTTTAACGCATCAGCCTTGCTAACCTCCGTCCTGACAAATTGAACTCTTGACCTCGCTATCTCCATGAACTTATCCTCAATCTTCTTGAAATCTTCATCGGAAATCTTATATTCCATGAAATCAATGTCATAATAAAAACCATTCTCAACGGCCGGTCCAATCCCAAATTTTACACCGGGATATATCGACTCTATCGCAGCAGCCATAATGTGGGCAGATGAATGCCACATCACATGCTTGCCTTCATCATCCGACCATGTTAATAACGATACTGAAGAATCATTATTTATAGGAAAATCTAACCCAACAATTTCTTCATTAACTTTAGCTGCCAACACATTACGAGCCAAACCATCGCTTATGGAAAGCGCTATCTGATAGGGCGTTACCCCCAACTCGCACTGCTTGACACTACCATCCGGTAACGTAATATTTATCATATTCATAACTGTCTAATAATTAGCTTGCAAAGATAGCTATTTATTTTGATATTCAATATTTAGCCGCGTTATTTTTTTATTTTCCCCGACAAAAGTTAAAAGAACTGACGACACTTAATGTAAGTATTAATTTTTAATGTAACTTTGCGCACAAATAATCCTTCATTCTAAAATGACAAATATAATATATCACCTTGCTATTATCATCCTTAGCATGACCACCTTGGCAGCCTGCAGCTATCACAAGCCAAAAGCAGTTTTTGACGACATGGAAATCACTCAAACCGCAAACTCAGACTCTTACCTGAAAAACGATAATATTTTTCGACCGACCGACGATAAAATTAATATGTATATAATACCAACTCAAAAAAATGATACCGTCGCTTTTTTCTTCATCCCGAAAAATAATAAAAAAGAAATCGAACTTATCCCGGTAGTCTATCCCACCAACCAGAAATCAAAATATAAAATATACGAAATCACTCAAATCAACAACGACTCCCTGATAGTTAAATTCGCCGTTAGAAAATTTTTTAAATATAAAGATTATTATAATGTAAACGGACTCGTTTTCATACGTAATACTAAAAGCCAAATTAAATACGAGAAAAATAGATATAAAGAAGAGGTATTCCCCGTTTATAAGCTGACTGCCGATATTGAATACGGAGAAGCTAAAGGAATGTGGACAAGCTACCCTAGCGAAGGAAATACAGATAACTATAGCGAAATAATTAAAACCCATTTTATCAAACTCCTTAAACCGCAAAAACAACAGAAACTGTTGCTCGACCTTTATCAGCCCCTTAACGATTATGTAAAAAAACGCCCACTGATAGTCCTTATCCACGGTGGAGGCTTCTTCGTGGGCGATAAAGAAAATTCTTTTATGAACGATATTTGCCCCCACTTCGCCAAATGCGGATATACGGTGGCCTCTATAAACTACCGTCTCGGATTTACCCCTTCTCAAACTTCAATAGATAGAGCAGGATACAAGGCACTACAAGACGCTAGAGCAGCTATAAGGTTTTTAGTGAATAACGCCGACGAATATGGCATCGACACATCACGCATCTATGTCGGAGGTACTAGCGCCGGCGCTATCACTAGCCTTAATGTCGCTTTTATGGATAATGATGAAATACCCGATAAGGCGAAAGAAGGTCTTATCAGACAATCACTCGGAAATATCGACGATAGCGGAAACAAAATTCCACACAATTTTTCTATTAAAGCTGTAATCAATTTGTGGGGAGCCATTAACGACTCAACTCTCATTGATGACTATAACCGCGTCTCCCTCCTATCTGTACACGGTAGCGCCGACAGTGTAGTCCCTATCGGATATGATACACCATTTCAGGATATTGGCGCCATCGCTGAAGTGGTTATGCCTAAAATGTGCGGCTCCCGCATTATCAGCCGTAGAGCAAAAGCTCTCGGAATGCCCGAAAAATTAATCGAAATACCTAATGCCGGACACTCCCCAATATATGATGAAGAGAATCACCTAAACGATACCTATTACTTTATTAAGCAGGAGATTACAGATTTTCTATACCCTCAAAATTTTCCTACATCCTTCGAAAACTATATGTACAAAATCTTCGCCATTAACGATAATACATACCAATTGGAAAACACTTCCATTTCCGCTGACCCAAATATCATAAAACAATGGAACGTCATCGGCGGATATATCACCTCTGAAAATGAGGATAAAATTAAAGTTCTCTGGTTCTCCAACGCACCTCATCAATCAGTCGAACTCACAACTGCCTCCGATATCGGGGCAACTAAAACCTATACCAAACGAATCCGTTAAAATGAGAAATAAGTCCTATACCTTTGGTATTATCGCCGTTATCCTCTCCGCTATTATGTGGGGCATTGACGGCGTTATCTTAACACCTCGCCTCCTTGACTCCTCCGGGCACCCTATTAATGTAACGTTAGTAGTGTTTCTGCTTCATTGTATCCCTTTCATTCTGATGAACACGCTGTTCTTTAAATTTTATAAACTACTGCGCACTTTTACAATTAGCGACTACATATACGCTTTCGGCGTAGCTCTCCTCGGCGGAACCCTTGGCACAATGTGTATAGTTAAAGCCCTGTTTTGCGTAAACTTCCAAAACCTAACCATCGTTACTCTACTCCAAAAACTGCAACCGATCTTTGCAATTTTATTGTCGGTAATCATACTGAAGGAAAAACTGTCAAAACGATTTATATTGTGGGCAATAATTGCTCTCGCAGCAGGATACGTTATGACCTTCGAATTTAAACTCCCCGCTGCCGCAGGTAACAATATTATCAAGGCCGCCATACTTGCCCTTCTCGCCGCAGTATCTTTCGGCTCTTCTACCGTACTCTCTAAAAAATTACTTCTGAAATATACCCCTGAAAATATCACCTTCTTCCGCTACGGATTTACAACCGTTATCGCCCTGATTATTGTAATTGCCACACGTAACCTAAACTTTGAAGCCATCCATAATATTCCACCTGCGACGTGGATGATATTCCTTATTATAGCCTTTACAACCGGTTCCGGCGCAATTCTGCTGTATTACTACGGGCTTAAGCAAATTAAAGCCTCCGTGTCAAGTATTTGTGAACTCTTCTTCCCGATCACCGCAGCTGTCGCCGACTACTTTCTTAATGACAACACCATGTCCCCCGTTCAATGGATCGCGGCAAGTATTATGGTCTTCGCTATTATCCAACTCTCAAAAAACAAATAGCATTATTGCTCTTTACCAACTAAGAAAAACCGTATATGCTTAAACATGTTTTTCTTTGATAATATATATAAGATAAAAGCATATACTACAACCATAAGACAAGATAACAACCCTTGCCATAATTCGCACAACCCTATGGCACCAAAGACAAAAAACATCACTACCAAAAGAATAAACGGATATAAGTAAGCAATCCTAACAGCTTTCATTGCCACATAAGACACAACACCGACCTGTACCTTGTCGCCTACCTTTATGTCCATTCCCGAAATGTCCTCTCCATGCTCGCCTCCGTCTTTCTTGTAAACATCAAGGATTTTCTCTTTGCGTTCCCCCATATTACACAGACCCTTCGCCGCACAAGCACCACAAGCTGAATTCGCCTCTATGATAATACGAATCTTTTCGGTATCTATCGAAACTACTGTTCCGGAATGATTGACTATATCTGATTTTTCTCTCATATCTTTTTCTTTTTGGAAGGCTCTCAAGGGGATACCTTGGCAACCCTCAGTATTTGCAACTTCTTCGGAATTATCCTTTGAGGGACCTTGGCAACCTACCGCCCCTGCATTACTTTCACGGCTCGCTGAAAAACTCCGGTGACATACGAAATAGTCATACCGTAATTCGACACCGGCACACCTAACTCTATCGCCTTCCTTAACCTGCTCTCCAACTGTTTACGCGTGATTACACACCCACCACATTGGATAACCATTGAATAGCACCCTATATCTCCTGGTATCTCATCCAATCCCGGAACAACTGTAAACTCCAACTCTTTACCGGTAAACTGACTTAACAACTTCGGAATCTTTACCCTTCCTATGTCTTCACACGTGGCATGATGCGTACACGACTCGAGAATCAAAATCCTGTCGCCATCTTGCAATTTCGAGATCGTGGGCGTCCCCTCAAGATACTTGTCAAAACAACCCTTTAAACGCGCTAATAGAATGCTGAAACTTGTGAGCGGAATTTCTTCGGAAACAACACTCGAGACATACTTAAATGCCTGACTGTCCGTTACTACTAATGCCGGCTTAATCCTATATTCCTCCAGAACCTTCCTTAACTCCGTCTCTTTACATACAACATTAATGGCATCATGATCCAAAATGTTTCGTATAGCCTGTACCTGAGGTAATATCATACGACCTTCAGGAGCCGCAGAATCTATCGGAGTAACAAGCACTACCAAATCCCCAGACCTTATTAACCCCATAAACATATCATTATCATTATACCTCGTCTCCGGCATTATGCGCTTTAAAGCATCGACAAAAGCTTGCACATCCGGCTCTCGCGAGGAAAACAACAACATCTTCTTCCCTGTCTCCGTCTCTACCTTTTTGATGAAAAATTCTTCCGGACGGCAAACATCAACTTTATTATATACAAGTAAAAATGGAATATCCTTCTCCGTAAAGGTCTTAACAAGCGACCTCTCTATGTCGCCAAAAGTGTTTTCAGATAATATCAATATCGCAACATCAATACTGTCTATAACTGCAAGACTCTTCTCAATCCTTTTCCTGCCCAACTCTCCTATATCATCTAATCCTGCCGTGTCTATCATAACGGTAGCTCCTATACCATGAATCTCTAATGACTTTTTGACCGGATCAGTGGTTGTCCCTGCAACCTCGGAGATGATCGCTATATCCTGACCCGCAATGGCATTGATAAAAGAGCTCTTACCAAAATTGCGTCTGCCGAAAATACCTATATGTATACTTAATTCTTTCGCCATATTTTTATCTCATAATTATATCTTTTATCCTACGTGCTATCGCCTCGGCTTCTTCTTGGGTCTTCGCTTCGGAATATACCCTTATTATCGGTTCCGTGTTAGAAGTACGTAAATGTACCCACATATCAGGAAAATCTATTTTTAAACCGTCCTCTTCATTAAATATTCCGTCAGTGATACTATCTTTTACCTTATCCTTAATGGACACGAAATCTGTACCGGCTTTTAAATCGATTTTATCTTTTGCCATATAATAATCGGTATATCTTTTTCTGATCTGCGACATCGTCATCTTACTCTCCGCCAAAAAAGAGGTAATCAGAGCTATTCCTAATAAAGAGTCTCTACCATAATGCAACTCCGGTAATATTACACCACCATTTCCTTCACCCCCTATCACCGCTTCGCAAGCCTTCATCTTTCTGACAACGTTAACCTCTCCTACGGGCGCCGTAAAATACCTTCCACCCTTCGACAAGGTGAGATCCTTTAAAGCACGCGAAGAAGACAAATTAGAGACCGTGTTTCCAAGTCTCTTCGACAAAACATAATCAGCACAGGCCACTAAAGTATATTCCTCCCCAAAATAATCTCCTGTCTCACACATCAAAGCCAACCTGTCAACATCCGGATCAACGGCAATTCCAAAATCGCATCCATTACCCCTGATCATAGCACTTAAATCTACAAGATTCGCCGCTAATGGTTCCGGATTATGCGAAAACTCTCCCGTGATATCACAATTCAACTTAATAATACCTTCTTTTTTTATCCCTAAACGTTCCAATAGCCTCGGAACAGCAAAACCACCGGTTGAATTAATACCATCTACCGCAACCCTTAAACCCGACTCCCTTATAGCCTTTATATCAACATAAGGAAGATCAATAATCTTATCTATATGACAATCAAGGATATCGTCAACCATATACATCTTTCCCATCGATTTATAGTCGCAATATACAAAACTTCCCTCTCCCGCAAGAGCCTTTATACGTGCACCTTCCTCACCGTCAATAAACTCGCCTCGGGAATTAAAAAGTTTCAATGCATTCCATTGCATAGGATTGTGACTGGCAGATATCATAATTCCACCATCAGCGCAATACTGTACTATGCCCATCTCTATTGTAGGAGTAGTTGTAAGACCACAATCAAGGACATCAACGCCCATCATCAACAAAGTGTTCATCACTAGAGACTGTACAATAGGTCCGGTAACCCGCCCGTCTCTTCCAACCATCACTACCGGCCTGTCACACTTTTCTTTCATCATAACGGAATATGCAGCAGAATAATTTATTATATCAATGGGGGTCAGATTATTAACAGGAAATCCGCCTATTGTCCCTCGGATACCTGAAATCGAAGAAATCAATGTCATATCTTATTTATTTAAATATGCAAAAGTAAATAATTATTTTGAAAAAATTTTTTATAAAAAGACGAAAAAAAAGGTCACACATTCATAAAAAATGGAACTAACTAATGACATCAAATATTATTAACTTAATTCTTTTTACGATGAAAAAAATTATTCTACTATTTATGGCGCTAACATGTTCGGCGTCATTATTAATGACGAGTGCCATGGCACAAAGTAACGAGTCCGATATTATTATCAGCGAGATCCTATATAATCCGCCAGGAACCGACTCGATCGAATTTATCGAAATCTACAACAACGGCTCTTCACCTTTCGATCTCAACGGCTGTAAAATTATCGGACCGTTTACCTATCCATTCGGAGAAATCACAATTCAGCCTTCCGAATATTATGTCATCGCGAATGATTCCGCCCTAATGAAACGGCTTTTTGGAATCACCACCGGACACTGGGGCAATCATTCCCTCGTCAACTCCTCTAAACTCGTCCAAATCCTCGACGTGTCTCAAAATGTCCTCGACAGCATCTGTTACTCAGGTTCTGCTCCCTGGCCACGAATTACTACTTCTGGCGGACCGTCTATTGAACTTAACAACATGACTTCCGACAACAGTCTCGGAGCTCAATGGAAACTGTCTACGACTTATGGAACGACTTTAAATTCCGGCGACACTCTTTTCTGCTCTCCTGGAGCAGCAAACCTGCCGTATATTCCGGAAGCAGACTTCTATTGCGAGTCGCGCACAATACACCCCGCAACAAGTGCCGCTTTCTTGAATACTTCCTTCGGTAACGACCTGACTTACGAATGGATCTTCGAAGGCGGATCTCCTAACATCTCATATCAAGAAAACCCTACAATATTATACTCCGACGCCGGATTTTATAACGTAAAACTGACCGCCTCTAACATTACAGGCAGTCACACTCTTGAAAAATCCGATTATATAGCAGTCCGCCCCGAAGAATGCGAAGTTATATCTACCCTGCCCTTCACAGAAAACTTTTCTTCTATACCTGAATGCTGGACACTTCAACCGGCTAACGGAACCGGAGCCTGGATACTCGACAACACTTACGGATATAATGATAACACCTCCCTTAAATTCAACTGTGCCGCGTATCCCGCAGGTACAACAGCAAAAATATCTACCCCCCAAATTGATCTGTCGGAGTACAATATGCCGTCATTATCGTTTTATTACTATGGACCTAACAACAATGCAGATATTCCACCTACCATTACAATAAAGGAATTCGACGGGACACTCTCACTCCTCTCTGAAAATGTCGTCTCAGCCAGCACGGATACGTGGCTTCAATTTTCCAAAATGCTGAATACAAATACTGAATACATATTACTCACAACTGTTAACACAGAAAATAATAACGCCATCTATATCGACTACCTCGAATTAAAAGATAGACCCGCTAACACATGGAAAGTATCCGGTAATGTTACCGTCGAAAATGTACCTGTCGCCAATGTCTCCATTTCCATCGACGCTGAGACGTCTGCTACCACAGATGTAAACGGCGAGTATTTCGTATATGTCGATTACCTGTGGTCCGGCATTATTAAACCGGTGTCGGAAAACTATCTATTTTCACCCTCATACGCTGAAATTGTCGACATTTCCGGCGATATGGAAAACGTCAACTTCACTGCTTGCGTCCTACCCGAAGGCTGGTATTTCCAACAAACGGCAGCAAGCCACTCATTCTGCATCCTGTCCACCGCCATCGCTCCCAACAGCGGAATCCCTACCGGATCTCTGATAGGCGTTTTTTATAACGACGAACTTGGAGAACACTGCTGCGGGGCGGGAATATACCCCGACGGCGAGACATTCTGCCTTAACGCATGGGCTCTCGACGAAATTTCAGGAGATGGCGGCTTTCAAAACGGCAATGAAATTATTTGGAAAGTCTATAATGCGGAGAATTCAAGGGTCTTATACGCTAACGCAGAATACTCATCGGGACCGGAGGTGTTTCAAACAGACGAGCTGTCATTAATAAGCAGCCTCGCTATAGATCAGTCGAACCAGATTCTGACAATCCCTGCCGGATGGAGTGCCATTTCATCCTATATTATTCCCTACGACGACAGCCTCGCAGATATCTTCGCCACCTCAAGCTCGGAAATAATCGCAGTCATGAACGATAGTGGCATATTCTTCCCCAATAGCGGAAACAGCACCTTATCTACATGGAACGCGGAATCAGGCTGGTTAATAAAAACCTTGTCGAACATCACTACCACATTCACGGGAGGCATCAATAGAGATATGCAAGTCGTGCTACCCGAAGGATGGACTCTTTTCCCTGTCAAAACAGATGCCCCCGCCGATATTGAAACCGTATTCGCAGATATATTGGATAAGGTAGACATCATAAAAGGATATGGTAATAATGAAATATATGTCCCCGGTATCACAGGCAGCTTCGACCTGCTGCCCGGTAAAGCCTATAAAGCACGACTAAATTCTCAGGATACCGTCTCTTTTGAATATGCCACTCCGGGTGGAAAATCGCCGAAATCGACAGCTTGTATTGCCTTCCCTAACAGTGAAATTGTGCCACCTACAAATATCGACCATGTCTTCATCTTTAACTGCGGCGACAGCTTGCTTAACGGAGACATCATAGGGGCCTTCTCCGACGAGCGCCTGTATTGCTGCGGATCCGGCTCCGTCGATGAAAACGGGCTGACTGTATTCAAGGTCTTCGGTGATGATATGCTGACCCCTGAAATCGACGGCATGACCGCCCTCGAAAAAATATCCTTCTGCCTCTACCGGGACGGGAAAACTTATAATATTAATGTAAATTTCGACCCCTCAAGCGCAAACCGTGACCGTTTTATTCCCGACGGATTATCCCTCATAAATAAAATAAAAATAACAAGTATGGGCGACGAGGAAAACTCCCCCTCAAAAATAAAACTATATCCGAATCCCGTGGACAATATACTCTTTGTCGAAAAAAATGACGACATTATATACATCTATAAAATACTCTCAGTTACCGGTACCGAAATATCTTCGGGCACCCTATCCAATAGGGTAAATGAAATTTATCTAGGCGACTGCAATAAAGGAATGATGATTATTTCCATCAGCGATAACAACGGATGGAAAATGACCGGAAAAATCGTTAAATAAAAACGTCCCACGATTTTTGCGCCTGTAACCTCAGCATTTCCATGCCGTTTACGGTAATGCAACCGCGCTTTGCTCCTTCTCTCAAAAATATTGTCTGTGGCGGATTGTACACAAGATCTATCATCAGAGAGTCGGGGCTGAGTGCGTTGTACGGAAACTTCACCTCTTCGCCGAAACCAAGAGTGCCACAAGGAGTCGCATTGATAATGATATTAAAACCTCGCAATGATAATTTAATATAGTCTGTGAACAACCCTTCATACGAAATTGTCTGAACTTCCACTTTATTATTACGGCTTTCACAAACGCCTGAATCTAAGCACTTATCACTACCTCCAATAAAGCGCGAAACAAACAAATACGGTATGCCTTTTTTTTGCAGAGCATACGCCACGGACTTGGCTGCTCCGCCTGTTCCAAGGATTACGGCACCCTGATGCGATGAACCCTTATGTGACATGAGCACAGATTCAAAAGATGACATATCGGTATTATATCCGACAAGTTTTAATGGATTGCGCAGAACTTTAATACAATTGACGGACCCTATCGATGCAGCCGTTTCGGAGAGCACGTCAAGAAAAGGGATCACCGCCTCTTTATACGGAACGGTAATATTCAACCCTGCGATATCTTCATTATCCTTAAGAAACGGCAGCAACTGTTCTATATTTGGGATATCGACGATGCCGTATTCAGCATCAAGATTTCTGCGATTGATAATATCAGCATGTATTTTCGGCGACAGAGAGTAGGAGATATTTCGTCCTATTAACATGAATCTCTTCATAAAAATCAATCAATTAGAGACCTTTTCACTGATGATATCCAACACGTTAGGGTCGTTATTAAACTCAGGATAGTCTTTTATCCACGACCAATCGAGTTCTCCCTCGTCCATCTCGACAGCAGAATGAAGGCGCACATACGCCTCCTGTTGTTGTCCAGCATAAAAATAGCAGACGCTGAGAGTGACCTGCAAAACAGGCTCATCCTTTAGAGTCGCAGCCTGAAATCTAAGCAGTGGTATCGCTTTATCCGGCTGTCCCATATCGAGGTACAGGGCAGCAAGGTTAACAGAACACTCTATGTTCAGATTATTTTCAGCGAGTCCTGCGAGAAATGCCTTCTCAGCCTCTTCACCCCTGTCGGTCTCATAGAGAATCATCGCTTTCGTCTTAAAATAGTCGCTATTATGTTCATCAAGTTCCAAAGCCTTGTCCACCCATGAAAGCGCCAGAATATAATCCTCCGCTGCAAGATATTCCTTTGCGAGTTCACAATATGCATCGCTAAAATCCGGTCTTATCTTAATACAATTCTTATAATTCTCTATGGCACGGTCATACTTCCCAATAATAGAATAGCATTCGCCAAGGTAATAATGGGTGAGATACTTTTCATCACCGTCGTATTGCAGCGACTTCTCGTACGACTGTATTGCCCTCAGATAATCATCACTTTGAGAATACACATTACCGAGATTAAAATATGTCGAGGCGCTTTCAGAATTGATGGCTATTGAATACAGATAGGCGTCTATGGCTTCCGCTTGTTTTCCGGCATAAACATAAGCCTGACCAAGCACAAACCATGCTACCGGAGAAAAAGGAGCAATATCCGTTACGTATAATTTCAATTCCTTTATAGCATCATCGTAATCTTTCAGAGCATCCCAACATTGTATCATATCATATAGGATATTCTCGTCCGGCAAATCACCTTTTTTCCGGAGGCAGAACTTATAAAACTCCACTGCCTTGCTATATTCACCTATCGTCTGAAAATACCTCGCCGCATACACATGAGCCATCGGTGATTTGGGAAAATTTCTTAAAGCAAGCCTGAGGGCATATTTGAACTTTTGAAAATCTACATTAACATGACAAAAATATTCCAGAATTACTTCAAACTCCTCTTCAGTCCAAAAATAGCTTTTCTTCTCCCGATAGATTGTTTGAAACTGCCTTATTAAATACCCGTTGAATCTATTATCAAAATTATTGTCCTCTTTTAACATTGGCCTTGATATATAATGTCGTCACATTAGGCTGGGTATTAGCCTGAACCTGAATACTTTTATTCTGGAAGCCTATTATTCCCTTAGAGTCAAATGTGACATCAATAAACCCGCTTTCGCCGGGTTTTATGGGATGTTTTGGGAAATTGGGAACAGTACAGCCGCATCCTGCTTTTGCGCTGGAGATAATAAGATCAGACTTTCCCTCATTCGTAAACTTAAAAGAATATCTTATTGACTCACCGGTGATCAGATCTCCAAAATCATGTGTAGTACTCTCAAAAGTCATAGTAGGCAACACGCTCATGTCATCATTTCCCGAAGCTGTAATGGGATTATTAATCAGCGAACTCGAATACTGCTTGCGATTTTTACACGAAACCGTCAATGTCAGTAACGACATCACACATACTATAAATAAAAGTCTGTTTTTCATATAACAAAATATTATGACTGACTGTTTTTATCTATCAGCCCTCTGCCTGTTTTAATAATTTTACCGTCTTTCTGTAATGAGACAACCAGATTATCAAGTATCCCGTTAATGAAAAACTTACTTTTGGGAGTGCTGAAAATCTTAGAGAGCTCTATATACTCGTTGAGAGTAACTTTAATAGGTATTGTCGGAAAATTTATCATTTCGGATATCGCCATCACAAGGATCAAAATATCCATGGGAGCCACTCGGTCTATTTCCCAGTTAACGACTTTCTCTTCAACATAGCCCTTATATTTGTCATAATTCATTACCGTTTTGGTAAACAGAGACAGACAGAAATTTCTATCGTCTTCGTCTCCGTTAGAATCATTTTCCTTTTTAAACAGGGATGGCAATTTATAATATTCGTCATTAGTCTCCTTGCATTCATCTATAAATCTAACAATCAGGTAATTGCTGATGCAGAAATCTGTATACCAATATATATTTTTCGTTTCGTAAAAATCTATAAAGAAATCTTCCTCGAAGATAAAATCCGCATACAATGTTATTACGAACTCTTTATCATTGGCATAAGTATCTTCCGACTTCAGGTATTGGTTATAGGCGTCGGAGGTCTCAATCAAATTATACAGGCGACGGATAACCTCGGAACTTTCGATCCAAGAAACGTGGTATTTTTCTATTTTAGCCTGGATATCTCTATTATCATTCCACTGGGCGATGAGCCTGTTGTTGACAAATCTGTAATCAGGGTTCAAATCTTCCTCGGTGGGTAGAAATTTATGTTTTCTTTCCTCAATAATTTTTGATGCGAAATCTGCCATCTCAAGAACGAGGGAGATCTGCCAAACAAAAAGGACCCCCATATTATCAATACTTTTAATCAATTCTTCCCTCCCCTTGGCGAGGTCTGTCTCTCCTGAGCACAAGAACGCATATAGACCTTGCAGGGTCTTTATTCTTAACTGTCTTCTATTAAGCATATCACTTTTATTGCAATTTGCAAAGGTACACTTTTTTTTTAATTGATATTTTTTTTAAAAAATATAGTATTTATTCGTCAAGTATTGTAAATTTGCAGAGTTATATTAAAATAGATAATATGGTTGATTTTGAAATGATGGAAAACAAAGATGGAGCTAACAAAGATGGAGTATTATCCATACCTGTAAGAGCCGGAAAACGTACTTACTTCTTCGATGTAAAAGTAACACGTAATGATGAGTATTATCTCACAATTACAGAAAGCAAAAAGCGCTTCAGTAATGAGCAGGGAAAATTCACTTATGAAAAGCACAAGCTTTTCTTATATAAAGAAGACTTTGAAAAATTCAACAATGCTTTTGCCGACGCAATAAAATTTATTGAGACCGGTGAAAAGCCTGATATGACCAAATATTCTTTTGAAAGGGACAATCAGGACAAAAACAGCGATGTGAATTTCGAGGACTTAGACGCTAAGGAATAGTCGCATTTTATATTAGTACGGAAATAGCAGATTGAGATGGGATTATTGTCCTGTCTCTTTCCATGTTAAATTCAGATTAAACGCTTATAAATATAAATATGATAAAAACAATAGCGGTAGCAAATCAAAAAGGAGGTGTCGGCAAAACCACTACAGCGGTAAATTTGGCGAGCAGTCTCGCAGTTTTAGAATATAAAACGCTTGTTGTAGATGCAGACCCTCAGGCTAATGCGTCTACCGGTCTGGGGCTGAATCCTGATGACATCCATCAGAGCATTTATGAATGCCTGATCGGTGACACCAACGTAAACGACATTATTGTCGCCACGGAAACGCCCAACCTGTTTCTCCTCCCCGCAAGCGTCAACCTCTACGGTGCTGAAATTGAGCTTGTAGACGTTGACAACAGAGAGTCAAAAATGAAAGAGATGCTTGCTAAAGTCAACGACAACTTCGACTTTGTCATCATCGACTGCCCTCCGTCTTTAGGTCTTCTCACCGTAAACGCGCTCACAGCCTCTAACTCTGTCATAATACCTGTCTCCGAATATTTTGCGCTCGAAGGTCTTGGCAAACTACTGAACACTATCAAGATTATTCAGACAAGGATTAACAAAGACCTCACTATTGAAGGCATCCTTGTAACGCTGTACGATAAACGTGAAATTCTAAGACGCAATATCTTAGAAGAAGTCAAAACGCACTTTCAAGGGCTCGTATTTGACACAATCATAGGTAAAAACGTAAAGCTCGCCGAAGCTCCCAGCTATGGAAAAACCATTATCATGCATGACGCGAGCAGCACAGGCGCTATTAACTACCTCAACCTCGCCAACGAAATTTTAAAACGGAACAATATTAAGCAACCAAACGAACAGTAAAATACATAAACATGAGTAATTCAAAAAAAAGAGTTTTGGGAAGAGGATTGGATGCAATCCTTCAAAGCCCTGAAACAGATACTACTTCTTCTAAAGGGACCTTTGCCATTTCTGAAATACCCATAGATAACATAGAAGCGAACCCGTTTCAGCCAAGAAACGAGTTTGAAGAGACCGCTCTCCAGGAGCTGTCTGACTCTATTAAGGAGCACGGTGTTATTCAGCCAGTTACCGTGAGACAAATCGACAACGGTAAATATCAGCTGATATCGGGAGAGAGACGCCTGAAAGCAGTAACAATGCTTAAAATGGCCACTATACCCGCTTATATCCGTGTCGCCGACGACGAACAAATGCTCGAAATGGCCCTCGTCGAAAATATTCAAAGGAAAAACCTTAACCCGATAGAAGTAGCTATAAGCTATCAACGCCTCATCGAGGAATGTAATATAACCCAGGAAGAATTGAGCAAAAAAGTCAGCAAAGACAGATCTACAGTCTCCAACTATCTGCGCCTGCTCAACCTGCCCGACCTCGTGCAATGCGCGTTGAAAGAAGGCAGAATCACCATGGGACATGCTAAACCACTGTCATCGGTGACCGACGAAAACGCTGCCATAGAATTTTTGAGGATAATCATCGAGAACAACCTCTCCGTTCGCGCTACCGAACAACTTATAGCCGAAAACAAAATCGACGGGGAGAAAAAAGTAAAAAAAGACAAAAACAAAATACCACAGGTGCTTTCGGTAAGGATGGCTAATTTTAGACAAAACTTCACTCAGAGGACAGGTCTCAC
>JAQVPY010000019.1 GCA_028701815.1 Bacteroidales bacterium
TAATATCCGTCTTTACCCCAGTCCTGTTAAACAGTTCAAGGTAATCGTAAGGAGGAACGCCATTGGGAGCGGGATTGACATCAAACATAAACTCATTTATAAGGATATCGCCCGTATAGATATGGGTCATCACGAAGTTCACGCAGGTATCTTTCATAGTATTCCCCTCATAATCGGAAATATTCGCCACACAAAGTATTTCGTGCATATTATCAGGTATCTCAGAGGAGAAGAGGAGTTTTACCGTTGCCTTATTTTTATCCACTACAACAGCATCTTCCGGATAGATAAAGGCATTGTTCAGAAAATAATTATACTCGTCTTCATCGAATCGCACGGGTTCCGAAAACCTCACAGAAATACTGTTGGGAGAGCGCATATAAATTTCTTCGACATGCGGAGGTATGGTATCTACGGTCAGTTGTCTCACGATAAAATCATCGAATAAAAATTTACTGGTATTCGACTGCGTATATTTACATAAGACGCCGAAAAAACGTGTCGAGAGGTGATAGTCGTCATAAATCGCCGCTGCTTCCGGAGAGAAGAAAGTATCCTCCGGGGTTTTAGAATAAAGTTTCCATTGGTTATTGCATCGGGTTACTTTAACATCTCTGACAAAAGGGGAAGCTATTAAAGATTCCGTTCCTCGAAGAATACGTATAGGGATGGAGTCGACTATTGCATAAAGTTCAATAGCATCTTTTGATCCCGACTCACCAAATTTAAGAAAGAGTCCGTTTGCGGCACCGCCTGCCGACAGGGTGTTGCAGGCGAGCCAGACCTCCGCATAATTGTTTTGGGAAGGTGAAAATGCAAGTTTTATTCTAAAGCACCATTCTACTGTATCTACAAGCGCGTTTGCAGTATACAGATAGGCTGTCCCTGCCTCGACGGCAAAAAGTTGAAGCATATTATCTTCTGAAACGATAAAAGAAGAAGTGCTGCCATGCCAGGTGGGATCTGAGGAAAAATCACCGTCATCAAAACAGTCATACACTTGTGATAATACAAGAAGAGGAACAATAATCAAAGGCAACAGCAGCACAACTTTTTTCATACGTTTCTTTATTATGAACATATATTAATACCGGAAACACTTAAAGTGTTACCTTTTTTTAACAAATATTAATTCTTTTAGCGTCAAATGAGAGAGAAAATCCTTCTTTTTTGTTACTTTTGCAATCTAAATATTTATGTATGAAGAGACATCTGTTTATAATTGTATTCGCGACCTTATGTTTTTCCGTAACTGCGCAGCAAGTTCCCGAGAATATCAAAAGGCATTTCACCAATTCTTTTAACGTTTTCACAGATATAGTTTTAAAAACCCCGGATAATTATAATTCAAGAGCCATAAATCAAGGTTTCAGTTTATCGGCTTCTTACGTTATTCCATTTGCAAAATCGAATTTCTCGGTGGCAATCGGAGGAGGTGTTTCATTTCACAACCTATATTCTGACGCCTTGCCGAAAGACGCCTTGCCGGAAAGTTTACAATCCGAAGAATGGGGCGATGGCTTCTATTTTGCGACAATAGACTCGCTTTCATCTTCTCTCTCATATAAAAAGAACAAACTTTCTTTAACTTATGTTGATGTTCCTGTCGAGTTACAATATTGTTCCAAAGGCGGCTTTAAATTCTCCGTAGGGCTAAAATTAAGTTTTCTCGTCGACTCTTTTTCCAAATATAAAGGAACCGACTTTTTATATGGAACGGATGAGACTGTAAAATATAAAAAATACGATCTCGACAATCTGTCAAGTTTTCAGTTAGGTCCGATTGTCAAGGTGGGATGGAAATGGTTCCACGCATACGCAAATTATTCATTTATATCGATGTACGATGCAACGGCGGGCAATGTAATAAATCCTATTTCTGTAGGTATTTCATTCACTCCGGGGTATTAATATTATTTCATTATAAAAATGACAAAGCAGAAAAGAACAAAAATTGTTGATATCCTGCAATGCACTGAATTTGACAAGGAGGTGCTTGTTAAGGGTTGGATCAGAAACAGACGTTTCAGTAAAAATGTTGCATTTTTGTCTGTCAACGACGGTTCCACAATAAATAACATTCAAATAGTTGTTACAAATCCTTCTGAAGAGTTAACCGCAAAATGTTCTGTAGGCTCATCCGTTGCCTGCATTGGCAAATGGGTCAAATCGCAAGGCGACAAGCAGTTGGGAGAGGTTGAGGCAAAAGAAGTTACCATTACCGGTTTTGCCGACCCGGAGTTATATCCGCTTCAGCCGAAAAAACATTCGCTGGAATTTCTCAGAGAGATAGCACATTTGCGTTTCAGAACCAGCACTTTCGGTGCCGTTTTCAGAATCAGACATGCAATGGCTTATGCCATTCATAAGTTTTTTAACGACAGGGGATTTGTATATATCAACACTCCAATCATCACTGCTTCCGACTGTGAAGGAGCAGGAGAGATGTTCAGGGTAACGACTATGGATCTCGAGAACTTGCCAAAAAACGAAAGCGGAAAAGTAGATTATACGAAGGATTTCTTCGGAAAATCGACAAATCTCACCGTTTCGGGACAGCTTGAGGCTGAGCTTGCCGCCATGGCGCTATCGCAAGTTTATACCTTCGGTCCCACTTTCAGAGCTGAAAATTCCAATACAACCCGTCACCTCGCAGAGTTCTGGATGGTTGAACCGGAAATGGCCTTTTACGATATCAACGACAACATGGATATCGCTGAGGAGATGCTGAAATACCTGATACAATATGCCTTAGACAACTGCATGGACGACATCATGTTTCTGGATCAGAGGCTCCAAAACGAGGAAAAAGACAAGCCGCAGAATGAGCGCAGCGATATGGGGCTGATAGAAAAATTAAAATTTGTGGTGTCGCACGATTTTGCAAGGGTCTCCTATACTGAAGCAATAGATGTCCTTCAGAACTCCAATTATAATAAAAAGAATAAATTTAAATATCCAGTCACCGGATGGGGTTTAGACCTGCAATCGGAACATGAGAGATATTTAGTTGAACATCACTATAAAAGGCCGGTAATATTAACCGATTACCCAAAAGAAATAAAGGCTTTCTACATGAAGCAAAACGAAGACGGAAAGACCGTCCGCGCCATGGATGTCCTCTTCCCGCAAATAGGGGAAATCATCGGCGGTTCGGAGAGAGAATCCGATTACACCAAACTCGTTACGAGAATGCGTGAAATGGGAGTCCCCGAAAAAGAGATGTTCTGGTATCTCGACCTCCGTCGTTTCGGCACTGTCGAACACAGCGGCTTCGGATTAGGCTTTGAAAGACTTATTCTTTTCGTTACGGGGATGAGTAATATTAGAGATGTTATTGCATTTCCAAGAACGCCGGGCAACGCCGATTTTTAATATTTCATATCATGTTAAAACAAACTCTTCAACAAAAACTCCAGCAAAAGCTGTCTCCACAGCAGATTCAACTTATGAAACTGCTGCAGATTCCTGTAATGTCCCTTGAACAAAGGATAAAGGAAGAGATTGAAGAGAACCCCGTTCTTGAAGATGCTGCCGATATTGGCACCACCGATGAAGACGAGCCTATTAACGAAGACCTCAATAAAGATTCCGGCGGCGAAGGTTTCGACGAAACCGACGATGGCGAAGACAACGGTCCCGCTGACGATTATAACGCCGACAATGATTTCTCTTTCGAGGAATATATGCGCGACGACGAAGACGACATCCCGGCATATAAACTATACGCCAATAATAAAAGTAAGGACGACGAGAAAAAAGAGATGCCAATGCCCTACAGAAAGTCCTTCTTCTCTTATCTGCACGACCAGCTGTATATGCTTAACCTCACTGATGATGAGTTTATTGCGGCCGAAAACATAATAGGCAACCTCAATGAAGCCGGCTATCTTAATCGCGAACTGATTTCTATCTCCGATGACCTCATCATTATGGAGAATATTGAGATGTCCGCTGATGAAATTGAAAAGGTTTTAAAAGAAGTACAGACTTTAGACCCTGCCGGAATAGGCGCTCGAGACCTGCAAGAATGCCTCCTTCTACAACTCCGCCGAATGCCACAGTCGGAAGATGTAGACAATGCCATCATGATTCTGGAAAAGTGCATGGAGGAATTTACAAAAAAACACTATCCAAAAATTATAACTAAACTGAGAATATCTGAAGATCAACTGAAAAGAGCCGACGCCATCATCTTAAAACTTAACCCCAAACCGGGCGGATCAGTAAGTGAAACCGAGAAAGATGTCAGCTATGTTTTTCCCGACTTCATTATTACTCTTGTGGAAGGCGAACCGGTGCTTACACTTGCCTCTACTAATTCTCCCGACCTCAGGATTAAAAAAAGTTATGTAGGTCTCCTTCAAGTTTATAACAACTCCGCGGAAGAATCAAAAAAAGAAGCGGCCACTTATATCAAACAAAAAATCGACTCGGCAAATAACTTTATCGACTTAATTCAACAACGCCAGAAAACGTTGTTTAATACTATGAGTGCTATTATGGAACGTCAACACGACTTCTTCACTACCGGCGACGAAACCAAATTGAAACCAATGGTGCTGAAAGATATAGCCGATAAAATAGACATGAATATATCCACCGTATCAAGGGTCGTCAACAGTAAATACGTACGCACCCCCTACGGCACTTTCCTCCTTAAATATTTCTTCTCCGAATCCATGGAGAACAACTTGGGAGAAGAAGTCTCCACCCGCGAAATTAAAGCCATTTTAATGCAGGCAGTAGATAATGAGGACCGGACAAACCCGCTTACCGATGATGAATTAATGTCCTTCTTAAAAGATAAAGGATACCCTATTGCAAGAAGAACTGTGGCAAAATATCGCCAGCAGCTTAACATTCCGGTAGCGCGACTTAGAAAGCAAATAAAATAAATGATGCAGAAGAATATTTGGGCAAAAATTATCGATATCATATTCCATCCGCTGTTAATCCCCTCCTATTTTACAGCACTGATGCTTTGGTTCGGTAACAATAATTTAGCGCTGTCACTAATCCGACTATCGCTGCGTCCGTATATTTTCCTTTTCGTCGCTATCACTTCCGTAATTATTCCGACATTGTGTTTCTGGCTGTTGAAAATAACCAAAATCTATGTAGAAAAGGAGACGAACAAGAAGACATGGACGGCGTTATCTTGCCTGCTGATGGCCGTTATATTCTTCGCTATCAGCCGATCTATGGTCAGCCTAAATATTTCGGGTCTGCTTTTGAGGTTTTTCCTGTGGAATTTCTTTTTTGCCACCTTCTGCGGTCTCGTCAGTTTTCGCTATACCCTTAATTTTCATGCCATTGCAACAGGAGAGCTGCTTGGTTTGTATATCCTGATGTTATATAGCGGTATTGCAAGCTCACAATATATATTATTTGCCATCATAATAATGTTCGGTCTTTCAGGAATGTCGCAATTGGCATTAAAGAAGACCTCCCCATTATCTTTTGTTCTTGAAACCGTTATAGGAGTACTTTTTACCGGAGTAATCTGGTATTATTAATTGCTTTTATTTTGGAGTTCCAGCGACTCCCTGTGTATTAATTCCATAAGGTCAGTGATAAACTGCTCGGATAGACCGAGTTCTTTTCCACGGGCGAGGCAGCTTTCCATCACCTGATTCCAACGGGAGACGTTAAGGGCGGGCATATTAAGTTTCTCTTTTATAGTGCCTATTTCTTCCACTGTATGCAAGCGCTGGGAGACAGTATTCAGCAAATTTTCATCGAAAGTAGAGATCAGACTTCTGAGGTATTCCAACTGTTTTATTTCAGGCGTATCTTCTGCAACTTCATTTTTATAGAGAGGCTTCGTTATATAGTCGCTGATATGTGAAAGAATTGTTAGAAATCTATCCGGCGTAAGTTGCTGTCTTGAGTCCGACAGGGCGGTCTCGGGATTTGCGTGAACCTCAACCATCAGTCCCGTCATATCAAGTGATATCGCTTTACGTATTATTGCATCAACAAACTTCACGTCGCCGGCAATATGGCTGGGATCACACAATAGCGGTAACGATGGGTACATACATTTGAGCTTTATCGGTATATTCCAGATGGGGTCATTACGCAGTGGTGCGGCGTAAAGGGAGTTAAAGCCTCTGTGTACAGCCGCTATTTTTTTTATGCCGTTTTTGTTTAATCTGCGTATTGCTCCCACCCATACCGACAAATCGGGAGAGAGAGGATTTTTAACGAAGACAGGAATATCAACACCTTTCAAGGCGGCAGCAATTTCTTCAACCACAAAGGGGTTTATTGTAGTTCTGGCGCCTAACCAAAGATAATCCACCTGATATTTCAGTGCGAGTTCCACCTGAGCGGGACTGAGCACTTCGGTAGCACAGGGGAGGGAATAATCGTTTTTTACTCTTTGCAACCATTTAAGAGCTTCTTCCCCAACACCTTTAAAAGAGTCCGGGTCGGTTCTCGGCTTCCATATTCCGGCGCGGAAGATATTAACATGACCGCACAGCGACTTTGCTGTAGTGAGTGTTTGCGACTCTGTTTCGGCAGAACAGGGTCCGGCTATGATAAGTGGTTTATCGCCGGAGGGGCTCCATGCAGACAGAGGTTGCACCTCTATATCGAAGATGTTGTCGCTCATAGCCAGCGTTTCCCCCTAAAAAACAGGAGCATGCCAACTACAATCAGCACCATGGCGCCGATAATATACAGGAAAGCATTGCTCTCCGCAGGCAGTTTCACATTCATACCGTAAAGCCCGGTAATAAATGTCAACGGCAACAAAATAGAAGAGAAAACGGTAAGCACCTTAATAATTTCATTGGTACGATTAGCCTGCATAGAGTCGAATGTTTTCGACAAACTCTCAATCAATTCGGCATAATCTTCAATCATATCCCATATTTTCTGTACATAGTCGAGAATATTACCCCAGTATTCCTCCATATTATCGGCATAGCCTTCCACCTCTCTCGATTCGAATTTATGGAAGAGTTTCACCTGAGGTTTAAATGTTGTATTCAGGAGGATAACATTTTTTCGTGCCACGGAGATGCTCTCAATAGATTTTTCGGCTCTATTATCGAACAGGTCGGCGTTGATATAATCTATTCCGGTTCCGATACGTCTCACCAGCTTATAGGTAACATCCATCACGCGGTCGAGGATAGTATAGAGAAGCTGGTCGGATGAGCCGAACATAAACTCCTCGTCTTCCGATTCAGTTTTCAAGGCTTCAGAAGCCTCTTCAAACATCTCTTTCACGGCCCAGTGGGGCTTTCCAATAGTCACCACATAATCCGGTCCCCAGAAGATTTTAACTTCACGGATTCGGATAAACTTATTTATTTTATCGAAATAGGGAATATGAAAAATGAGGAAGTAGTAGTCGTCATAGACGTCAATTTTAGGTCGCTGATTCGTAGTGCTTTGACAGTCTTCTATATCTAACGGGTGAAAATGGAATTCGTTTAACAGAAAATTCATATCATCATCCGAAGGATTTGGGATATGGTGCCACTTGATAGCACCGAACTTTAGGGTTTGAATCATGCTCCCTCCTTTCTAAGTCTAAGTTGTTAATAATTCTACATTCCAGTAATTATAAATGAAATATCTGCAAAAGTATAAAAAAAACTTGACTTGTTGTTCGTTTTTCTCGATATTTTTTACAAGAGGACGTATATGTTAATCCCATTCAAAAGTATTGACAAACACATTGATATCTTCTCGGATAAAAGAGATTATCGGGGCAATAGAGTCGTTATCAGGCGGGTGGTTAAAATAGAGGGCGCCGCGCAGGAAGCGGGTAGTACTATCCGTAAGGTAAAATTGAATAGGGGAAGCTGTCTCATTACCTTTGACACTATAGATCATACCATAGACATCACGTGCAGGAAAGATAACGGGTTTTTGTTCAATGGCGGAAGCCTGTTGAATATGTTTATATACGAACTCGCGAGAAGTTTCGATATAGTCGGTAAGCGGACGGGTCATATCATAGTTGCTGATATATATTGTCGCCTTAAGTTGCGGAAAATTCCAGTTGTACCAGTCGACATTTTCGGTAGTATCTTCTACGGGTGCGAGAAAGGAATAGTCGGGAATAACCGTTTCGAATGGCAAAAACTCCGCCACGGGCTGATAATTTTTTTCGGGCAGCTCAATTCTGAAGTATCCTGTCGGTTTCGGCATATTGGCATTATTACATGCTGTCAAAAGCGACAGGATACAAATCAGCGACAGCAAGATTTTAGAATGGGAGTCCATCTTCATCTGCTGTAGGGGCTTCAAATGTATTTTCAGCTGACGGGGCACCGTTAGAGGGTACTTCGGGAGCATTTTGCTGAGCATTATTGCTATCAAGCATAATCATATTATCAGCTTCTATTTCCATAAAATACTTTTTCACTCCGTCCTGTTCATACATTCTGTTTCTGATTCTACCTTCGAGAAAGACTTTACTGCCTTTTTTGAGGTATTTTTCGGTGATATCGGCAAGGCCACGCCATACAACGATATTGTGCCATTCGGTATGAGAGACTTTTTCACCGCTCTTGTTTTTATAATCCTCATTTGTCGCGAGCGTAAATCTCGCATTCTTTCCGTTTTCGAAGGTTTTCACTTCAGGGTCCTTACCGAGATGTCCGATAAGGGTCACCCTATTTAATCCACTTGCCATAATTACATAATTTAAATAACAAAAATAATAAAAATATATTAACACTCACCTATTAATTACAAAAAAAGGAAAATGTCCGCACTTTTAACAAAATTTTTTTTAATTTTTTTTGAATAAATTAAATTTGAGCACCTTATATCAAAAAAAAAGTATATTTTTGCAGTTCAAAAATGATTAGAAAAAAAATTATTAACATTAAAAATTTTAAACCATGACAAAAGCTGAAATAGTAGCTGCAATAGCTGACAAAACCGGTCTCGAGAAAAATGATGTTCAAAAAACCGTAGAAAACTTCATGAACGTTGTTAAAGATTCCTTAATGAAGGATGAAAACGTTTATCTCAGAGGTTTTGGTAGTTTTATCATTAAAGAAAGAAAAGAAAAAACCGGCAGAAACATTTCAAAGAAAGAGGCTATAATAATACCCGCACATAAAATTCCGGCATTTAAACCCGCCAAATCTTTTGTTAGTGAAATCAAAGAAAACGTTAAATAAATATTTATAAACCATGCCAAGCGGAAAAAAACGTAAAAGACATAAAATGTCCACGCATAAACGCAAAAAACGTTTACGCAAGAATAGACATAAAAAGAAATAGTCGTCTTCTATAAGACGCTAAATTTCTTGCAAATCTATCGGTCTCCAAGAGATCGGTAGATTTTTTAATTTTAAACTAATATATAGTGAATAGAGAGCTTATAATAAGAAAACATGACCGGGATATCGATATAGCTCTTTTGGAAGACAAGTTGTTGGTTGAACTACACAAAGATCGAACCGACAGCAGTTTTTCCACAGGTGATATCATGCTGGGGAGAGTGAAGAAAGTAGCTTCGGGACTAAATGCCGCATTTATAGACATTGGTCACGAAAAGAGTGCTTTTCTTCTCTATATGAACCTCGGCCCCCAGGTAAAGAGTTTCTTAAAGTTCCTAAAGCTTGTTCAAGACCCTTCAAATAAGACAAAACCTTCCGTTGAAACATTTAATAATGAGCCCGATATCGAAAAGACGGGGAAGATCACAAATGCTTTACAACCGAATCAATTTATTTTAGTACAGATTATAAAGGAAGCCATTAATACAAAAGGACCACGAGTCTCCACAGAGATTTCCATCGCCGGAAGATATATGGTCCTCATACCTTTCTCCAATAAAGTCTCCGTCTCCCAAAAGATAAAAAATGCTGAAGAACGCGATAGACTGAAGATCCTCGTCAAAAGTATCCGCCCGAAAAACTTCGGGATCATTATCAGAACTTGTGCCGAGAACAAAATGGCTGCCGACCTTTATTCCGAAATGGAATCACTTAAGGCAAAATGGGAATGCGTCGTTAACAAACTCTCGACAGCAAAACCCCCGGCACTTCTGGTGAGCGAAATAGATAAAACTAATGTCATCCTTAGAGATATCCTTAACGAATCTTTTAATAATATCCAGGTTAATGACAGTTCTACATACGAAGAAATCAAACTATTTCTCAAACAGATAGCTCCGGATAAAGAAGATATACTTAAACTGTACAAAAGCAAAGGAGACATCTTTACATTCTTCGGCGTAGATAAACAAATAAAGAGTTCTTTCGGTAAAATTACAACTATTAAAAACGGTATTTATCTTATTATTGAAAAAACGGAGGCCCTGCACGTCATAGACGTCAACTCCGGGTCAAGAATAAACAACGATGGGAGCCAGGAAGAAACTGCCCTCGCCGTTAATACGGAGGCAGCAAAAGAAATTGCACGCCAACTGAGATTACGCGACTTGGGAGGAATTATTGTTGTCGACTTCATAGATATGAAATTAGCTGCTCACAGAAAACAACTGTTTGAAAGCTTATGCGAAGATATGAAAAACGACAAAGCACGCCATACGGTGCTGCCACCGACAAAGTTCGGACTCATTCAAATAACACGCCAACGTGTACGCCCCGAAATTACTATCGAGACACTCGAAAAATGCCCGTCCTGTAACGGTCAAGGCGTCGTTAAACCAACTATCCTGCTGGAAAACGATATTGAAGATACTATTAAATACCTCGTCCAAAATCAGAACGAGAAACTGCTGAACCTCTGCGTTCACCCGTATATCTACGCTTACCTCACTAAAGGCGTGTTCTCTTCAATACGAAAAAAATGGCAAAAGAAGTATCATATTAAACTGAAACTCCATTCAATGCCTGAATACAGCTTCTTGGATTACAGATTTTTTAATTCTTTAATGGAAGAGATAAACTTATAACAATGGATATAGTACTTAGCGGAATCAGACCTACCGGTCCCCTCCACCTCGGAAATTATATGGGCGCCCTCACAAACTTTGTGAAGATGCAAGAAAATAATAAATGCTATTTCTTTATCGCAGATTATCATTCCCTCACCACCCACCCCTTCGCTGAACACCTGCAGGAAAATATTAAACAAGTGCTCGCAGAATACCTCGCTGCCGGAATAAACCCCGATAAATCAACGATTTATATCCAAAGCGATGTGCCTGAAACCGCCGAACTCTATCTGTTTCTCAATATGAACGCTTACCTCGGCGAACTCGAAAGATGTACGTCTTTTAAGGATAAAGCCCGTAAACAACCGGAAAACCTTAACGCGGGATTGCTTACTTATCCGACCCTTATGGCCGCAGATATCTTAATACATAGAGCTAATAAAGTCCCTGTGGGTAAAGACCAGGAACAACACCTCGAAATGACAAGAACCTTCGCAACAAGATTCAACAGAATGTATAAGAGCGACTTCTTCCCAATGCCTACAGCTTATAATTTCGGCGAAGCCCTGATTAAAATACCCGGACTCGACGGCTCCGGAAAAATGGGTAAATCGGAAGGCGGCGATAACTGCCTATACCTCTCCGACGAACCTAATGTGTTGAAAAAGAAGATCATGAAAGCCCTCACCGATAGCGGTCCATCTCAACCCCACCAAGAAAAACCAGATTGTATTAACAACCTGTTTACTATCATGAAAGCTGTCTCCTCCGAAGATACAGTAAAATGTTTCGAGGAAAAATGGGACGACTGCAGTATCAGATACGGCGATATGAAAAAACAAATCTTTGAAGACGTAAATAATTTTATTTCCCCCGTTCGCGAACGCATCTCAGCAATACGCTCCGACGAAACCTTCCTCGCTTCCGTTATCAAACGCGGCGCCGAAGAAGCTCGCGAAAGTGCCGACGCTACAATGAAAGAAGTGAGACGCCTCATAGGCATCACCCACTTGTTTACATGTTAAGAAATAACCACGCTACTGTTACCATTAACGTGCCTTGACGGACAATCTCAGGATTGTCCGTTTTGTATTTAGGACTGTTGATATTCCTTAAACCGAAATCGTAATTGAGCCCGACCTGTATGCTGTGAGTAAATTCTGCCCCCAGCCCTATATTCAACCCGACATCAAATCTGTTTAAAGCTATACGGGAATCTTCATGCTCTGCCTCTAATATGTCGGCAAAAGTTTTATACTCAACATCGGTAATAAAAGCTCCGGTAGAATCCGAAAATAAATATAAATGCGTCTTCCCCCATAACCCATAATAAATAGAAGGCCCTATAAAAGCAGACACAACCACATTACCGAAACGATACTTCCCGATAAAATCAACAGGAACATTTAAATAATAATTGAAAGAATTATATTCAACACCGAGATAACGATCCGTCGTATATCCCCTCGTGGTTAAAAACAATCCCGAACGCACCGCGAAATATTTTATTATGTCAACCTCCGCCATCATACCTATATTAAAACCCGGCTTTGCATTCATCAAATTACTCTTGTAATACGACCCGGCAATATACTCCTTGTCTACAGTATTCGTCAAATTAAACCCGGCCTTTACCCCAAAACTGATGTTCTGGGCAGAGACAGCTACAGGTACCGCCAGCGATACCGCTATCAATAAAGCCGCAATAAAGCGATGTGTGCGTTTCATAATAATTAGTGCTCTATGATGTTAGTCCCGCAATCATTGATGATTGCACGATACCAAAACTCCGGATATTCCGGCTGATTCGGCCATGCCGGATAACGAGGTCCCGACTCAGTCGATTCAAATTTGCCATCCTTTTCAACCTTGACGTTCCCGTCAATATATTTAACAGCAAGATATGCAAACAATTTATTCCATTCATTAAATGTTTCCACAGTCTTTTCAGCAGAAAATTCCGTCATCATCGTCAATGCCTTCGCAGGATCCGTTACATAAACAGCTTCAACATCCTTGTCAAATTGTTTGACCTCTTCCTGAAATGCATTTTCAAGTCGCGACTGTACCTTCTGAATGTCGACAATCATATCACAATATCGCGAATATGCAAAATTCGTAACTAAATTGGTAATCCAAAACATAGAAGTCGACGAATATTCAATCATGGAACCGTTTCCCTGCCTTACATTTACAGGCGTGTCGGTAATACCGCAATACATCGGAATATAACAGGTAGAATATGTGTCATCCGTGCCAAACCATATAATACCACCTACGGGATCCTGCAACCAGTTACGCGACTGTGTTATAAATGAAAATCCCGTTTGCTGCGTGGAAGTAGCTCTTTCATGTACATAACCCTTGCCGTCAATCTCAAAATGCATCGGACGCCAGCGATACGGACAGGCAAACGGACCGGCCCCCAAATCTTTGGTCATATCCATTGAGGTACCTTCATAATGGTTTCTCATCATACTTGCCACATCATTCAACGTCAGCTTTCTGTCCGGTTGAATCCATAACGGCATGACATGTTTAAGATTTTCACCCCTTGCATAATCTTCATATTCCGCCACAGCGGCTTTATTGGCTTTCATAAAACCGGCCCATACACGGGCTTCACACCCCCTTGCACCACCGAAATCTATCGGCGCATAAGCGGCACAAAAACTGAAATCGGCATCTTTCCCTTTATAATAACCTTTCTTTTTTGCAAAAGAAATCACATCCTTATGATAAACAGTGGTAACGCCTTTGTTGAAAATATCCTGCAAATGCTCGGAACTGATAGCACTCTTATTGCCCTCCTGAGGAAAAGTCGAAATGCGGGCCTGATTGGCATGCCCACAGATATATCCGTCTGGAATCATACGTGCAACCCATACGCCACCTTTCTCTCCCTCTCCCTTGCCTATCAATTCCATAATCCAAACCTCTTCTTTGTCTGCAATAGAAAAAGATTCACCGGAACTCGCATATCCGTAATTTTCCATGAAATCGGCAATGATCTTTATGGCTTCTCGCGCTGTTTTGGCACGCTGTAATGTTACATATATTAAACTGCCATAATCCATTATCGCCCCACTCTGGGTCTCTAACTCCGGTCGCCCACCATACGTCGTCTCTCCTATCGCAACCTGATGCTCATTGATGTTCCCTACTACATTATATGTATGCCCTACCTGAGGAATCTGCCCCATAAATTTACCGGTGTCCCACTCATAAATATCCAGTATGGTTCCTTGCGGCCAATCGGCAGCAGCCCAATGATATAACTCGCCGTATAACACATGAGAATCGGCCGCATACGTAATCATCGTAGAACCATCGACACTCGCCCCCCTGGTAATTAAGAAATTTGTACAGCATAAAGCTGAAATACTTGTAAATAGTAAAACTGCAATTGAAATTAAGACTCTTTTCATACTGATTATGTTTTGTAAAATGCAAATATAACCATTTTTTGTATTTCTCAACAGGATTTTATATTTGCCACTAATTTTACACTCGGAAACTTTAAATGTGTTTTAAGTTTCTGTCAACACACTGATTATACGCGTTTTAAAATAGAATACTTTTGGTTTGTATTTTTTTAACATAATAAACATATTATCTGTTCAAAAAACATATATCTTTGCGACTTTAAAATAAAAAATAAAAAGGTTATGAAAATGCGAAACATGATAATGGTTACAGCCATGGAGTTGTTTTTTAAACTCGGCCTTCGCAGCGTATCCATTGAAGATATCTGCAACCATTTGCATATATCCAAAAAAACTTTTTATACCATTTTTAATAACAAGGAAGAGCTGATTTCCAATATTTTGAAAGAGCTTAACGATGAAAGGCGGACGACCCTGTCAAAGATATACGAACAGGACTCACTGAATGCCATCGACAAATTATTGTCGGGGGCCTACATTTTTCGCCAAAAGCATAAAGACTCTTTTATCAATTTTTATTTTGATCTTGACAAATATTATCCGGAGGTATCTATCTCCTATCGTAAGGAATTTGACGAATTTCATTATTCTTTAAGCGTTGAGAATCTCAAACATGGCATAGAAGAAAATTTATACAGAAGCGACAATAACATAAACGCCATGGCCACATTATATATGATTCAAAAACGAAACGTTTTCAAAGAGTTTAAAAAGACGGCCGCCCTATCTGCAACGGAGAGTTTCGACTTTGTGATGGATTTATATATTCGTTCAATCGTCAACGAAAACGGATTAAAATATTACCTTGAAAAATATTATAAGAAAAAATTAAACCAATAAATATGAAAAGATTATCATTAACCTTGATTTTATCAGGACTTTGTCTGTTGGCTTTCTCTCAGGAATCGCTATCTCTGTCCGTTGAAGAAGCGCAGAGATATGCATGGGAGCACAACCGTACGCTTCAAAACGCAAATATAGACATTCAAATTGCAGAGCGAAGCAAGTGGCAGGCTTTAGCAACGATGCTCCCACAGGTGAGTGCGGCTTTAGACTATCAGAACATGTGCGGATACGAAATGGTCTTCGGTGTTGGAGGTGCCACTATGGCTATTCCGTTAAATCCGTCGGGAACACTCGCCGCCACAGCTGCTGTTGCACTTAGCGGAGCGCAAATTGTAGGCGTCCTTATTAATAATGTATCTATTGAGATGGCTAATATCTCTCTCGAAAAAACACAGCAGGATATCACAACATCCGTCTCCACGATATACGCTTCCGCGTTGACAATGGAACAGACCCTTGATCTCCTCGAACAGAATATGCAAAACCTGACCAAGCTGTATGAGATGACCGAAAATTCTGTAAAAGTAGGCGTAAGCGAACAGACCGATGCCGACCAGCTGTCAGTTCAGGTTGCTTCATTTAAAAACAACATCAGCAGCACAAAGCGCAGTATAGAATTGTTATACAACTCATTGCGACTTCAGCTGGGAGTTCCGGCAGACACCGAAATCTCTCTAACCGACAACATCGATTATTTTATCAACGATGTTGAAAATTCTAATCTGCTTGCTCAACCCTTCGTTATCGATAACAATTTAGACTACAGATTACTCGAGAAGAACCTTTCTATTGCAGAGAAAAATGTATCTCTCGCATGGACGGATTACCTCCCGACACTCAGTGCTTATTACCAGTATAATGCTAAGACTTATTTCGGAAAAGAAGAAGGAATGAATATGACTCCGCCAAACATGGTGGGCATTTCAATAAGTGTTCCAATCTGGTCGAGCGGCCAGCGTACCACCAAGCTTCAATCTGCGAAACTCGCCTACGATCAAAATAAGAATATTTTTGCCGACACCAAGGAATCTCTGCTGATTCAAGATAAACAGTTGCGTTATGATCTTATGACAGCTTTTGACTCCTATCAGATTCAAGACAAAAATATTGAAGTCACTCAAAGAATACTAACAAACATCAGCAACAAATTCGAACATGGCAGAGCCTCCAGCATGGAAGTCACCAATGCGAGCACAGACCTCATCTCCGCCCAAGGCAACTACATACAGTCTGTTTTGACATTGGTAGAAGCTCAACTCGCACTCAAAAAACTGTTAAACCAATAATTTTGATAATAAATAAAATAAAGATATGAAAAATGTATTAATTCTTCCGGCAATAGCAGTTTTATTCATGCTGTCGGGCTGCGGACAAACCACAGGAAAACAAGCCGCTACAACAAACTCCGAAGAACGTGTCGAAGTAGTGAAGGTTGCTAAACTCGAAAAGACCACTATCTCCAAATCAGTGGATTTTAAAACCACCCTTGAGGGGTATGAACAAATGAATATCGCCCCTTCAATGACAGGTAAAATAGAGCACATATATGTTGAAGTAGGCTCTAAAGTCAACAAGGGGGACAACCTTGTCAGAATGGATCAAAACCAGTATAAGACAGCGACGCTGACATACAACAATCTTGTTACCGAATTTGAACGTGTAAAGGCCTTAAGAGAAACCGGCAGTGTATCTCAACAAACATACGATCAGACGAAATTACAACTTGACCAGGCTAAGGAAAGTCTCGATTTTCTCGAGCAGAACACTTATGTTAAAGCTCAATTCCAAGGCGTAATCTCCGCCAAAAATTATGAAGACGGCGAATTGTATTCAGGTCAGGCCATTCTCACACTTACTCAAATCAACACCCTGAAAGCTTTTATCAGTGTCCCTGAAACATATTTCCCGATAGTGAAAGAAGGCATGAAAGCCGTGGTCTCCTCAAGTCTCTACGATATGGAGTTCACCGCCACAATAGAAACGGTATACCCTACCATTGATCCGTCCTCTCATACCTTTCAGGTTAAATTACGCATCCCTAACGGCAAAGAACTCCTCCGCCCCGGGATGTACGTAAACACCACTCTTGCACTCGGAGAAATCGACGCTATCGTTGTCCCCTATCAGTCGGTTCTGAAACTACAGGGCTCCAACAACCGATATGTTTATGTTAACGACAATGGAAGAGCTAAATATGTCGCCGTTGAGTTAGGACAAAGATTTGATGATAAAATCGAAATTATCTCCGATGAGTTATCGGAAGGCGATGAACTCGTAGTAGTAGGACAGGCCCGTCTTATTGATGGAGTAAAACTTGATATCCAATAATGTTTCATCTTTTGACAAAAGTATTATGAGTATCTATAAAACCGCAATTAACAAGCCTATCACGACGATGTTAATATTCATCGCTGTGGTTATTTTAGGTTTATTCTGTTTAAAAGGACTGCCTATCGACCAATTCCCCGAAATGGAGCCTCCTTATATATCCGTAATGACTACTTATTCCGGTGCGAACAGCAGTGAAATCGAAACTAATGTTACAAAACTCCTTGAAGACAATCTCAACTCCGTTGACGGCTTAAAGGAAATATATTCTACTTCTAAAGATAACATATCCGTTGTAATGCTTGAGTTTGAATGGGGTACGAATCTCGACGAATCGGTAAATGACGTTCGTTCATCCATTGACATGGTATATGATTATCTTCCCGACGGATGCAGCCGCCCAACCATCTTCAAGTTTAATTCGAGTATGATGCCCATTATGCAGTACGCTTTTACTGCCGAGGAGAGCTATCCCGGATTGGAGAAGATTCTTGACGACAACGTAATCAGCAACCTGAACCGTATTGACGGCATCGGTAGCGTATCTTTATCGGGGTCTCCTCAGAGATATGTTTATGTAG
>JAQVPY010000020.1 GCA_028701815.1 Bacteroidales bacterium
GGGTTATGGGCATTTATCAAGCAGCGTCCTTTCGGGGGCATTGCGAAGCCCGACGACAAGCCAAAGGCTATTTTCATATCCTGTTTTGACACGGCGCCGTTGGCCCCTGACACAAATTTCATCATACAAGATGAAGGGCAGGAGTTTTTAAAGGGGGTAGAGATAATTTCCCAGCTTACTGAAGGCGAAACTTATTTATGTATCCGTGCAGGCGACGACGACACCATATACAAGAAGGCCGTTGGCGTACAGTTGGAATATTTTAAAGGCTCACACCCTGCAGGAAACGTAGGCACGCAGATAAACCGCATTTCCCCCATCGACAAGGGAGAGGTCGTATGGTATATTGCGCCGCAGGACGTAGTTATCATTGGCAGGTTATTTTTGCGCGGCAGGCTCGACTTCTCGCGTACGGTTGCAATCTGTGGCAGCGGCATCGAAAACCCGTGTTATATAAAAGCCATCGCCGGCAGCAGTATTTTCAACGATGACAAGGAAATTTCATTGCATGGCGACCGCGAATACAGAGTCATTTCGGGTAATGTCCTTACCGGCAAACAAGTCGGTGAAGAATGCTTTTTAGGTTATTACGACAACATTATCTGCGCCATCCCCGAAGGGAAAAGACGTTATCTGTTCGGATGGCTTTATCCTGGATTTAAAACGTGGAGCATATCGAGAACATACGTATCATGGTGGTTTCCCCACAAACGGTACGATATGGACACCTTGTTGCACGGCGGTCACAGGACGATGATCATGTCGGATATCTACGACCGTGTCTTTCCTTTGGACATTTTGCCTATGGAATTATTGAAAGCATGCGTCATTGGCGATATAGAGCGTATGGAACAGCTCGGGATATATGAGGTGGAAGAAGAAGACTTCGCTCTGTGTGAAGTCGTTTGTCCTTCCAAGACCGACTGCCAGCAGATCATTCATGAAGGGTTAAAATTAATACGGCAATAATATGAAATGGATTGAAAAGACAAGCGACAAGCTCTCGCAGGCTTTTAAAAGCAAGCGCATATTAAAGCCTTTTTACGCTCTCTTTGAGGCGGCGGATTCTTTTTTACTCACGCCGAAGACCTTAACCTCAAACGGAAGTCATATCCGTGATCACGTTGATATGAAACGCATCATGATAACCGTTATGATTGCATTACTTCCTCCCACGTTGTTCGGTATCTGGAACATTGGGTACCAACATTTTGCAGCCGTTGGCATATATGCCAATTTTTGGCACACAGTGTGGTATGGAATAGCGAGGTGGTTTCCGATAATATTGACTGTATACGTAAGTGGCTTAGTTCTGGAAATAATATTTGCGCAGCGTAGGGGTCACAGTGTAGCGGAAGGATTTTTCGTCACGGGCATGATATTACCGTTAATAGTTCCGCCGGAGATACCGTTATGGATATTATCCATTGCCACCATTTTCGCCACGCTTTTTGCGAAGGAGGTTTATGGGGGCACTGGATACAACTTTCTCAATCCTGCGTTAGTAGCGAGGGCATTTATTTTCTTCGCATATCCGGGTGTCATTTCAGGAGACGGGGTATGGATTGCCGGCAAGCCGGATGCATTCTCCGGGGCGACGCCGTTAGCGAATATTGCAGGAAGTGCGGCGAGTTCTCTGCCTGGCACATCGGATATGTTTGTGGGCATTATTCCCGGATGTATCGGAGAGACTTCGAAGATAGCCATCATATTAGGAGCGTTATTACTAATATATACGAGGGTTGCGAGTTTCAGGACCATGATTTCGGTAATAGTGGACGGATTAGTCACGGGCAGCATATTCAATCTCATCGGGAGCACCGCGCTGATGCAAGTACCTGCATGGGAGCATCTTTTAATGGGAGGATTTCTTTTCGGTGCCGTATTTATGGCCACCGATCCGGTAACCTCACCGCACACAGGGACAGGTCAGATCATCTACGGATTATTAGTCGGAGCATTAGCGATATTCATACGCGTTGTCAACAGGGGATATCCTGAGGGCATGATGCTTGCGATACTGTTAATGAACGTATTTTCCTCATTAATAGATCATTTAGCTATTCAACGAAACATTAAGAAGAGACTTGCCAGGTCTTCGCGCGCGCGTGCATGCGCGTGCGTGCGCGCGAAACCTGGCAGGTGTTAACCCCACCGAGTCATGAGAAAATTTTCGAACACATATATCTTCATTTACATCACAGTAATAGTAGTTGCCGTGGCGACGTTATTATCGTTAGCAGCCACCCTTTTGCGTCCCTATCGTGAAGCTAACATCAAAAATGAGACTATGGCGCAGATACTTACCGCCGCCAACTACATTCATCAGGACAAGAAAGAGATACCGCATCTTTTTTCGGAAGTCGCCACGGAATCCGAGGTCGGCGACATACATTTCTTCTCCGTAAATACTTCCGACGGCAGGCTTCTGTATGTAGTACCCGTTGCCGGCAAGGGGTTATGGGGGCCTATCTGGGGGTATATTGCTCTCTCCGAGGATCTGAAGACTGTTGAAGGTGCTGTTTTCTCCCATAAGTCTGAGACTCCGGGGTTGGGGGGGGAAATTGCCAAAGATGCCTTCTCATCATCCTTCAAGGGAAAAAGTCTGTTCGACGAAGAAGGCAATTTCATATCTATAAAAGTAGTCAAGACAAAAACCGACGACAGTCGCAACAATGAGGTAGACGCTCTCTCGGGAGCTACAATCACCTCGAGAGGAGTAGAAGAAATGCTTTACAGATGTCTCCCCGAAGCCATAAAGGCCATACAAGCATCCACGATACAATCACAAATTCAACAAACGCAAACAAAAGAATGATGCAGTTAAAAAAATATCTCGGACCGTTAAACAGGAACAACCCTATCACCATACAGATCCTCGGCGTTTGCTCGGCTCTTGCGGGCACCGCGCAACTAAAACCGGCCGTGGTGATGTGTATTTCCGTTGCCGTCGTATGCGCCTTCTCAAATTTCGTAATCTCGCTTTTAAGAAATACCATTCCGCCGCGAGTGCGCATCATCGTGCAGCTGCTTATTGTAGCCACCTTCGTCATCTTAGTAGATCAGGTATTACAGGCCTTCTTCTATGAAATAAGTAAGATGTTGTCGGTATTTGTCGGTCTCATCATCACCAACTGCATAATAATGGGGCGTCTCGAAGCCTTCGCGTTAGCCAACAGACCCCTACCCTCCGCCATCGACGGTCTCGCCAACGGCATCGGTTACGGATTAGTGCTAATCATTATCGCCACAGTTCGCGAACTTCTCGGTTCAGGCACCTTATGGAACTACCGAATAATACCGGAGACCTTTTATCAGAACGGATACATAAACAACGGGCTGATGGTTTTACCACCGATGGCGCTTATTATCATAGGAGTAATAGTATGGATTCAAAGATCCGCCAACAAAGAATTACAGGAGGAATACTAAATCATGGAATCATTATTTGACTTATTTATACGTTCAATTTTCGTCGACAACATGATCTTTGCCTATTTCTTAGGCATGTGTTCTTATCTTGCAGTATCGAAAAACGTAAAAACTGCTTTCGGACTGGGCATTGCCGTCTGTTTCGTTCTTATAATCACAATACCTGTCAACTATTTAATATACAACCTATTACTCAAGGGCGGCGCATTAATATGGATTTCGCCGGCATTAGAAAATGTCGATTTATCCTTTTTATCGCTGATAATATATATAGCGGTAATTGCCGCCATAGTACAATTGCTTGAGATGATAATAGAAAAATACTCCTCGGCTTTATACAATTCCTTAGGTATATTTTTACCGTTGATAGCCGTAAACTGTGCAATCTTAGGCGGGTCGCTGTTTATGCAGGAAAGAAATTTCGCCTCCATCTCTCATTGCGTTTCTTATGCTGCCGGCTCGGGCATCGGGTGGCTGTTAGCCATTGTAGCCTTTGCCGCCATCCGTGAGAGAATACGTTACTCAAACATTCCGAAGCCCTTACGCGGTCTCGGAATATCATATATAACGACAGGATTAATGGGCATAGCGTTTATGGCGTTATCTGGTATTTAGAATAAGAAGATATGACAATAATAATTGCAATAATAATATTTCTCACAGTCATCTGGTTGTTGGTGGCGATTCTGCTTTTTGCGAGAAAGAAGCTCATTCCGGAAGGAAGTGTCAATATCCGGATCAACGGCGAAAAAGAAATCGAGCATGAATGCGGCTGTTCTCTATTACAGGCTTTAGCCGACGAAAAGATATTCGTCCCGTCGGCATGTGGCGGGGGCGGAACCTGTGGCACATGCAAGGGCAAGGTACTTAAAGGCGGCGGGTCGATTCTTCCTACCGAAACGGGGCATATAAATCGCAAGATGCGCGAAGAGCATTACCGCCTTTTCTGTCAGGTAAAAGTCAAAGAAGACCTCGAGATAGAAATTCCGGAAGAAATTTTCGGAATAAAAAAATGGACTTGTGAGGTCGTCTCCAACAGAAATGTCTCCACATTTATTAAAGAGCTGACTGTCAAGTTACCTGCGGGCGAATCTCTCGACTTCAGATCCGGCGGGTATATTCAGGTCGACGTCCCGAAATATTCCGCCATTGCATACAGAGATTTCAATATATGTTCTGATTATGCGGAAGACTGGAAGGCGTTGGGCATGTTTGATTTGACGGCAAAAAACAATGAGACTGCTATAAGGGCCTATTCCATGGCAAACCATCCGGCCGAAGACGAGATCATAATGCTCAACGTACGTATTGCCACGCCTCCTGTCGACAAAAAGAAAAAGACCTTTAAGAAAGTTCCGCCTGGAATCTGTTCTTCCTACATATTCTCTTTAAAGCCCGGCGACAAAATCGTCATCTCCGGTCCTTACGGCGAGTTCTTCGTCAAAGATACAACAAACGAGATGATGTTCATTGGTGGGGGCGCAGGCATGGCCCCTATGCGTTCGCATATCTTCGACCAATTTAAGACGAAGCATACGGGCAGAAAGGCTTCTTTTTGGTATGGTGGACGCTCATTGAAGGAGCTATTTTATGTTGATGACTTCAGAGAGATTGAACGCGAAAACGACAATTTTTCATTCCACATAGCCTTGTCGGAGCCGCAGCCTGAAGACAAATGGCATGGATATACGGGATTCATTCACAACGTTATATACGAAAATTAGCTCAAACAGCACCCTACACCCGAGAACATCGAATATTACATCTGCGGACCTCCGCTGATGTTAAAAGCCGTTCTCGCGATGCTAGACAACCTCGGCGTTCCTCAGAGCATGATCTTCTTCGACGATTTCGGATAAAAACAAACACAACACGATATGGCAAGATTCATTAAAACAAAAAAAGAATTTATAGGCTCATCGCCCGACGGAATGACATTTCATGGCGAACGTAAAAGCGAGCATGTAAGAATCTCCGTGATGGATTACGACAAGGACAACCTTACGGAGACAGAAGTCGGCAGCATCGCCGAGACGCTTAAATATGCGGAGACGAATACTACGACATGGTTAAATATCGACGGGCTTCACGACGCTCAAATCATGAAGGAGATTTCCGAGGGTTTTAATCTGAGTCCTCTCATTATTTCTGATATCCTTGAGACCAATTCGAGACCTAAGATTCATGAATACAACGACTGCATTTACATCTCGGTAAAGATGTTACAATACAACGAAAAAAAACATCATTCCACGTCCGAAAACCTCGTAATGATCATAAAGAAAAATATTCTGATCTCATTTCAGGAGCGTGTCGGCGACGTTTTCAACCCCGTTAGAGAGAGACTCAGAAGCAACAGAAAACGTTTTCGTACCGCCGGAACAGATTATCTGGCTTATGCACTTCTCGACACCATTATCGACAACTATATTTATATCATCAGCCTCCTCGGAGAGAAAATCGAGAATCTCGACAAGATACTGATAGACAAAGCCAACGATGGTATGCTCCAAGAAATCAGCGAATATAAGGGCGAGATAATCTATATGAGCAAAATTATTAAGCCCTGCCGCGAACTGATTACAAGTCTCGAACATATAGACAGCGACTTGGTACATGAAAGCATGCAGGTTCATCTAAAAGGCCTTCGCAGCAATGTTGAACTTGCCAATGAGACCGTGGAAGACTACCGAGAGATCCTATCCGACCTCTTGAGTGTCTTTCATACTGTTATGTCCGACAAACTCAACGACATCCTCAAAACCCTTACGATCTTCTCAGTCATCTTTATTCCTATCACATTTATTGTCGGCGTTTATGGTACCAATTTCGATTTCATGCCGGTATTACACTGGCGTTACGGATATCTTGCCATGTGGATAATGATGATTGTGATTGCCATATCAATGGTAATACATTTTAAACGCAAAAAATGGCTGTAAAAAAATTAAAACCATGACAACAATTATTAAGGCAACGAAACAACAAGAAATCTCCGAATGGCATTTTTCGCCTTTGGACAGCAGTCTGATAACCATGGCAAACAGTGGCACATGGCTATTTCACACAAAATTTGACATCGCCAAATTAAAGTCATCCTTATCCGAGATTCTTTCCAATTATCCTGTTTTTACGGGAAGGATGACAGCTCCCGATTGCATATCTACGAATAATGACGGCATAGCTTTTGACGTCGTTGATCTTCCCGAGCTTTCGTGCTCCGATTTATCGCAAAAGATATATATTCCGAAAAAATTGATGGCGACTATCGATATCAAGTCGATAAAAAAAGGAGTTGCGCCGATAATGTCTGTAAAGACCACCATGCTCTCCGACGGAACTTTGATAAGCATTGCCATAGATCATGTGTGTCCCGACGGTGCCACATTATATCGTTTTATTAGCGATTGGGCAAATATCTATAATGGTATAAAAGCAACACCTGTCGTCATTAACGATGGCTTGTTTCCACTTCCGATTCACACCAAAGATGAGTTGATTAAATTATTACACGACAGCGGATGGTTTCAGGTGGGTATGAAAGATTTATTTTCTATGTTGATAGATAAAATCAAAAACGTTTCTGTTATCGGCAAGCCCATATTCATGTCTTATTTAGAATTAGATGAAATAAGAAAACGCAACGATGTCAGCGGAAATTGGAATCATGCATTATTATGTGCGATTCTTGGCGACATGATTTTCGACAAGTCCTCTCAACGGGGCAAGGTCTATTCTGTAACCTCTGTCGTCAACCTTCGAGGAAGGGGCATTTATCCTGAGGGTTTTGTCGGCAATGCCGTCATGAACATCGCAAGTCCCGATTTCGACATATGCGCGAACAGCTTTTCACAGACAGAAGTGCTCATAAAAGAAAATATAAGGAGTAGTGTCTACGACGAAAAGCGGCTTGAAGAGGCATATCAATTATACGCCGAAGCGATGACATTAAAAGTTCCATATATCCCGTTTAACCTTCGAGGTACGAGGGGAAAGTATCCGACATGTATTATAGTCAACGATTTCAGCGGGTTTCCGATATACGACATCAATTTCGGAGGGGATTATCCATTGAGAGCCTACCCCAACGATTTACCTGACACCATAAAGATATGGCCCGGCAACAGGGATGAAAACGGCGTATATTTTTTATTTAGGGGAAACATCGCAAAGACATCATCATTTCAGGGTAGTCACGGCGAAAAAAATCACCAATAATAATTATTGTGCACTTTTTGAAGCGAGTATATCTTTGCAAAGAGTAATTGATATGATACTTCAGACATAAGCCATGTGATCTGATATAAACGGTGCAACTGCCAATTGCACCGTTTTTTTTGTACCTTTAGCTTCTATATTTTAACAAAACGGAAGTGCCTACTATCTATAAAAAGGCATCGTCAAAAACCGCCCGTAACCGTTTCGGGTCATCTATGATCTCACGCATTTCAGCAAGTTTTTCGGCATTGGAGGAATAAGGAATCCACAGCCTAATATATCCGTCGGCAGCATATTTCTCATGTATATGGGCGGAAAAGATATCGAAATATTCCTCGCGCGTCTTGCCCGGATTATGATCGACAGCATATTGAATCGCACGACGAAAGGTCTTTATGGGATCAATATCCCGATCCGCCTCCGACACTATCATACCGTATATCGCCCGCGGCGGATTTGCATTAGAAGCACGATGGTCTTCTATAGCTTCTCTCATCACTGTAAGCTGCTCCTCAGAAAACCATTGACGCAACCTGTCATCCGCTATCAATATCTCTCCGGAGACAATATGATGCCATTCGCGACCTTCTATCAAACCCGTGTCATGATAGGCGGCGATAGCACATACCATATTTATATCTACGTCATAATGGGCAGCCAACTTTAGACTCTCGGCAATAACTGTTTCTACATGTGATATTCCATGAGCTTTGTCGAAATGTTCGTACCGTGGAATAATTTTGTTTTCAACATAATCTTGTAATTCTCCATTGACAGTTTGCTCTTTCATAAACAGCGAGAAATTATTATTATATGCAAAAATAATAAAAATACAAGTTTTTGACTACCTTTGCAAACGTTTTTATTAACCTTATTTCAATATATTTCTAACTGAATGAAAAGACTTTACATTATTTCCCTACTACTTTTTAGCTCGATTTTTATCTGCAATTCGCAAGAAAGCAAGCCTGTAATTGACGTATTACAGCTCGGAACACGTTTCAGCTACCAATATAACATCAATTCGGACACAACGACAAATAATGGCGGTTTTAACGGAGAATACCTGACTTTGCAGCTATCCGGGAACATTTCCGACAAATTCTCCTTTCATTTCTTCCAAAATCTCAATGAGTTCAGCGGAACTTTCAACTCGCTATTTGACGCAACCGATTATTTATATCTTAAATATGATATTAACGACAACTTTTCACTTGTTGCCGGAAAGCAATTTGTCGGCATAGGCGGATGGGAATTTGACGCCGCGCCTATCGACATATATTATTATTCGGGATTTCTCTCCAACATGCAGAGTTCTGAGTTCGGATTAGCTGCCACATACACCAGTAACGACCAGAATCATTCTCTTACCGCCCAGGTTACCAATTCGATTTTTATAACCGAACCTTTTGAAAACCTATACGCATATAGTTTGATGTGGCGCGGCACGATGGACTGGTTTCAATCCATATATTCTTTGAATTTTATTGAATATTCCAAAGGGAATTTTATCAACTATATAATATTAGGAAACAGGTTTAACTTCGGAAATAACTTCTTTTATTGCGACATCACAAATCGTGCTGCCAAACCGGAAGAATTTTTCTTTCAGGACATCTCGTTGCTTGGACACCTCAACATCTGTATTTGCGACAAATGGTCAGTATTCGTTAAGGGCGGATATGATGTAAACAATACTCAGGAAGGCATAACCGACGTTGAGTTGTTTCACGACAGACTTGTTACTCCCGGAATGAAATATTACTATGTAGGTGGAGGCTTTGAATTTTTCCCGCTCGGCGAGAACAAAACCGTCAGGCTTCACGCTTATGGAGCTGCAGCTCATGAATCAACCACACAGGTGGAAATAAATGTAGGCGTTTCGTGGAGACCAAATTTGCTTAAAAAACCTGTATTAACAAGAAGAGATAAGAGCGATGAAATTTAAAGACCTAAAATTTTTAACTAGGAGACGTTTCGAGGCGTTAATATTTTTAGTAATATTTTTCGCTGTATTCGGACTTTTATCCCACAGGATGGGGTTGTCAAACATGCTCAACACCATCATGCAGACGGCCTACAGTCTCCTGCTCGAAACCGTTTTTTATATTATGAGTATCACCGTGCTATCCGGTGCTTTAGGCAGTCTGCTTATAGAATTCGGCGTTGTGCGCTTATTGGAATCAATATTGCGTCCGCTGATGAAACCTATATATAATCTTCCTGGCGTGGCGGCTTTAGGCGGCATTCTGACGTTTCTCTCTGACAACCCGGCAATAATAACGCTTTCGAAAGACAAGAACTTCAGCCAATATTTTAAAAAATATCAGTTGATTTCTCTCACCAACTTCGGCACTGCTTTCGGCATGGGGCTCGTAGTCATCGTATTTATGCTTGGTAAAGGTTTCGGAAGTGCTGCTCTTGTAGGACTTCTTGGCGCTGTCGTAGGCAGCATCGTCTCTACGCGACTCATGCAGAGGATGATCCTGCGCGCTCATCCGGAGCTCAAAGAGGAAGAAGAACAAGTCGGTGACGACCAAAAGATATCCTTTAAGTCAAATGGCGGCGTATTCCTCAGATTTTTAAATGCCATTTTAGACGGAGGGAAATCAGGCGTTGACATAGGTCTCGCCATAATTCCGGGTGTACTTATCATCTCCACTATGGTTATGATGCTAACCTTCGGTCCTTCGGCTGCAGGAGATTATACCGGCGCCGCTTATGAAGGCATCTCTCTTCTGCCTGTTTGCGCAGGTAAAATCAACTTTATCTTTGAATGGCTCTTCGGTTTCAACAAACCGGAACTTATAGCTTTCCCCATAACCTCCCTCGGCGCCGTAGGCGCAGCCCTCGGTCTAATCCCTAAATTTCAGGCCGCTGGGTTGATAGACGGAAACGCTATCGCTGTTTTTACCGCCATGGGCATGTGCTGGAGCGGGTATCTCAGCACCCATACTGCTATGCTCGACTCTCTCGGATACCGAAATCTGACATCAAAAGCTATCGGAGCCCATACACTCGGCGGCATCGCTGCAGGTATCGCAGCGCACTGGCTTTATGTGGCTTTTAGCTTTATCTTTTAACAGCCCCGCCGCCGAAACGAAGCATATTCCATGCACTTAGAGCATGGAATGACAACCGCCTTAACTGATAAAATTTATTTGGTGTAGAAGCGAACGTAGTCAACTTCAAGGGAAACAGGCAGGTCGTTCTCATCAATGGGCCCTACCCATCCGCCACCAAGTTGTGCATCAACCATAAGATAGTAGTCTCTTTCTGAAAACGGAAATTGATTTGGCTTATCGGTTTCGATTCGCGGATAAAAATGTGTCCTCTTATCGTTTACAAAAAACACTATGGAATCGCTGTATAATTCAACAGCATAGATATTATATGCCATTGGGTCACACGAAGCAATACGTCCAGATACAGGATTATCCTTAATACCGAGTTTCAAAGTATATTCTGTATGAATCGTCTGATATACAATACTGTCAAAATTAAGATGTTCCATAATATCTATTTCACCTCCGTCAGGATGTGCTGTACGTGTAGTCGGCAACATCCATATTGCCGGCCAAAAGCCTTTTGCGCATCCGAACCTTGCGCAAATCTCGAGACGACCATTCTGAAACGATTTTTTATCCTTGGTAAAAATGCCTCCAGTGAGATATTCCAACGAATCATCAGCGCAAAAGGAGTTTTTCTTTGCAAAAAGTTTGATGGTTCCGTCTTTGATCTCATAAAGAGAATCGTTGTCGGTCATCTTATTTTTCCATTCAGGAGTGCCTCGGGGAATCTTTGACCAGAATTCAGTGTTTAATGTATCGGAATCAAACTCTTCCGACCATGCAAGTTTCCATTCGTTTTTTTGTCCGTTGCTGCACGCCGACAGCAAAATAGTCAAAAATAAAAAATAATATAGCTGTTTCATAGGTTTTTGTTTTTACAAAGGTATAAAAATATTATTTTTGCCGTGTAAAAAATTTACTAATGATGAATAAATATTTTCGACTCCTTGTAGCCTGTGCAGCGCTGCTGCTCTCGACCGCTTCTTATGCAGCGTCAGTCACCCCTGATGAAGCAAAAGCTGCAGCGGCAAATTTTATGTATTTCAACGCGGGACTAAGTAATGCCAGATCTGTGCAATGCGAACTCGTCGCAACTTATTCCACACACGATAACAATTGTTTCTACATCTTCAACATTGGCGACAACGCTTTTATAATAGTTTCCGCACAAGATATAGTAAAACCGGTGCTCGGGTATTCTATCGAGAGTAATTTCAATCCTGATGATGTTCCCACGAGCATGGCGGCATTTCTCGACAACTACAAGTCTGAGATAGAATACGCCATGAAAAACAACATAGTTCAAACGACAGACATTTACTCCGAATGGAGAGAGCTGACATCTTCTAACAGGGGTCTCTCCCCAAAAGGAACTACGGAAGTACTTCCACTGCTTTCCACCATATGGCGTCAGCATTGGCCATATAATTACTATTGTCCCGAAGACGCTGCAGGCTCCGGCGGTCACTGTTATGTGGGCTGTGTTGCCATGGCTTTGGGAATGATTATGAAATATTGGGAATATCCATTACACGGCACAAGCTCTCATTCATATAACTGCAGCGGCTATGGCATGCAGACGGCAAATTTCGGTGATGCGACATATCTGTATGAATTGATGCCCGACGACAGTTTAAGGCTCAGCAGTCCCATCGAAGAAATAGAGGCTACAGCCCTAATGCTGTACCATTGCGGAGTAGCAGTAGATATGATGTACGGCACTTCGGGCAGCGGCGCATATGTAGTCGATATTCCCGATGCCGCAATCAACTATTTCGGCTTCTCAAGTGAAATGGAACACAGATATCGCAACAGTTATTCTCTAAACGAATGGATTACAATGCTTAAGGCACAGTTCGACCTCGGATATCCTGTATACTACAGCGCCTTTGATTATAACGCCAATGCCGGTCACGCTTTTAATCTCGACGGCTACGACAACAACGACATGTTTCATATCAACTGGGGTTGGGGCGGAAATCAAAACGGCTATTTTGCAATTGACGCCTTCAACACCACCAACTATAATTTCAACGACAACACCTCCGCCATATTCGACATCATTCCCGACACGGTATATGCCGGCACTCCGGGGCCTCCTCAAAACTTCACCGTTGTTTCCGACCCTGCATATAACCTCTTCGCTACGCTTTCGTGGACAAATCCGACAAGCACTTTGGGTGGGACTGCTCTCGAATCCATCGATTCAATTATTGTAACAAGAAACGACGTTATCGTTAATACCATTACTTCGACAACCCCGGGCGAAGTAATCACATGGGTCGACAGCACAATACCCGACTTCGGCACTTATATATATACCGTATATGCCATGACAAGCATAGGAACAGGACAAAGTGCTACTCAGTCCACTGTTATCGGACCTACATGTACTATCACCGTAAATATGCACGACAGTTATGGCGACGGTTGGAACGGTGCCTCCATATCGTTTTTCGATGAAAACAACGATGAATTAGCAAACGTCACCCTTTCTTCAGGCACACAGCAAACTGAGGTCTTACAGCTTATGATGGGCGAAATCTCCTGCATATGGAATTCCGGTTCATGGGACTCCGAATGTTCTTTCACCATCTACGACTTCGAGAACAACACCTTATATGCTTCTTCCGGAACCCCGCAAGCCGGCACCTTTTTCACATTCGACAACCAGTGCGAAGCCGTATACCCGTGCTTAGCTCCCGAAAACGTTACAGCTACAGCCGACGGTACCGAAGCAGCCATTACCGTCGCATGGAATGAAAATGCCGACGCAGTACATTACAACATCTATCGCAACGGTGTTCTCATCGTCGAAGACATCTATGAGATTTCCTATACTGATGAAAACTTGACATACTCCACGGAATACTGTTATTTTGTCACCTCCGTCTGCGAGAACGGCGAATCCGGAATTTCCGCCGCTGCCTGCGCCACCACCATCGGCTCTCCCCTGCCGTGCGATCCGCCTGAAAACGTCAATATCGCTTCAGAAGACAACATAATCACAATCACATGGGAAACTCCAGCCAAAGAAATAACAGGCTACAACATATTCTTAAACGGCGAGATCATAGCCCAGAATCTCACTGAGAACATATATAATTATACAGATGCTTTAAACGGTGAAGATTACACATTCGGCGTAAGTGCCGTTTACGCAGGTCACCAATGTGAAGAATCCGACATCATTGAAGTCACCATACATTATCTCGGCACATCAAACTTTGCTGCAGGCATCAACGTATATCCTAATCCTGCAAACGACATTGTCAACATCAGAGGCGACAAAGAGATGAGCATCACAGTAATCGACGCCCTCGGCAGAATCGTTGACAAGATGAGCGGCAGTGCAAACTATAAAGTCAACGTTGCCAAATACAATCGCGGCATTTACTCGTTGCAGATTACCGCCGGGACTGATGTCGTTACACGGCGCATTGTAGTGGAATAACCCTCCCCTACCTCATCACCTTCAGAAACCACTCCTTGTACTCCGGAGTAACTCGCATCTCGTCGAGACCTTCGGAGAGACGGGCGTAATTTCTGTTGAAGTCGGCTATGATGGCATTGAAGTTAGCGGGAGAATATTCCAACATGCGATTAGTCTCTTCAGCTCTGCCTACAATGTCGGAGACTATTATCTGGTCGTTGCGAAACTTTAAACCGGTAACAGCCGCAGAGAGTCGTTTGAACTTTCTTACAAGACCGTCGTTAATCTCAGGAGCGGAGGCATCAAAGGAAATCGTGATTTCCTTATTATCGGAACATGACAGTTCGCCTAAATCGATGGAGACGGCTAAACTGCTGCCGATATAAGCAAATTCTATCGGCATCCCGTTTAGGGTAACACTCTTGGGCATGGTCACGCCATAAAGCATAAGTTTATAATCGCAGCTGCCTTGCATGCCGGCATAAGTGCCTTCACGAGGGGCAATGGTTATTTTCAGATTGTCGTCTTCTCTATTAGAGACAATACGCGTAGTAGCATATTGCTCTGCATAATATTTGTCGTTGCCGTTGTCTTCGTAATAGACAGCCTCGCCATCGGCTCCGGGGAAGAACGAAAAAACGACAGCTGATGGCTCTTCCGTAAGTTTGTGTGCCTTATCGTACATTGGAACTATCGCACCGGCTTTGACATAAATCGGATATTCATCTAACGCAAAAGTACGCTCCAGCTCCTGTCCTCCATGAAATAAAGTACCTGAATACCACTCATACCAGTCGTCGCCGTCAGGCAACCAGACATGTACAGTGGATAAGCCATCCTCGGAAGGAGTTACAATCGGCGATATCAGTATGTCGTCACCAAACATATATTCTCTGCTATATGAATACGATTGAGTTGCTTCGGGATATTCATAATACATCGGACGACAGAGAGATATGCCGGTTTCATAACAATAGCGCGACATGGCATAAATATATGGTACGAGCTTGTATCTAAGTTGTATGGCCTCATATTGTGCTCTAAAATAATCGCCTCCAAAATTCCATATCTCCTTTTTAATCCTGGCGTCTTTGGTAGAATGGGTGCGCAAAATCGGCGAAAAGACGCCGTACTGCAGCCACCGTGTATACAGTTCCGGATCCATGGTATATCCCGCAGTCCTTGTGATACCGTTTTCAATCATGTGACCGCCTATGTCGTGACTCCAATAGCCGTATAACACATTCGACGCGCAGTTAGTGAAATAAGGCTGGAAGTCGAGGGATTTCCAAGTAATCAGTGCATCGCCGGAAAAGCCTATCTGATAGCGGTGGTTACCCATTCCGCCCCAGCGATGATAAAGCATCGGACGTTCCTCACGGTTTTTCTCCATATCGCTAAAGAAAAGATAGTTGAGCCACCAAGTATTGCTGAGGTCAGCTATTTTCTTATCATATTTCCACTGTTGCCAGTCGAGCCACCAGAAATCCACTCCTGCTTTCTCCATCGGGCGGATGAAGACATCAAAGAAATTAGACATAAACTTCTTATTTGAGGCCTCCCATGGGATATTTTTACCTGTAGAAGTGTCGAAATCCATACGACGTGCCATCTCTTCATATTGTTTTTCATAGGGGGCGAATCCGGAGGCAGGGTGGAGGTTGAAAGTGATTTTCAGATCTTGGGATTTCAGCCATTTTAAGAACTTATCGGGGTCAGGAAAAAGGTTATTATTCCATGTCCAGCCGGTCCATCCGACAGACTGTCCGAACTCATCAGTACCCATTTCTCCGTCTCTGAAGGTCTTATGCCAATCCATATCAATCACGAGCACATCGAGGGGGATATTATACATTTCGCAATTAGCGATAAGGCTTCTCAGTTCGTTATCGGAATAGCTCCAATAGCGCGACCACCAATAGCCGAAGGCATAGCGTGGCGGCATAGGCACTTTACCTGCCACCAGCTGGTAGTCGTAGATAGCGGATTTATAGTCGTGACCGTAAGCAAAAAAGTACCAGTCTTGTGACGAGTTATCGGAACGGGGGATTACCCATTGCCAATCCTTATCATTATCAAACAAAAACGATTGGGAATCATCTAACAATGTCCAGCCGTCCTTTGCGAGCAGTCCGTCTTCAAGTTGAATATTCTCCTTGCGATAGATGCTGTATTGTCCGTCGCAGCCATCGAGGGTGCGATAGGTACCTTTTAAATTCTCTTTTTGGGCGTCGCCGGGTTTCCAAGAAAACTTAAAAAAGTCCTTAGCAGATTTTATCGACAGGTTGTCGCCTGAAAACTTTCCTGAATCGAGTTTATATTCGAGTATCAGTTTTTCTGTTGAAATTATCAGTTTGTCGCCTCTCTTTTTCGTGTCAAACTCTGGTGTAGGTAAGTTTCTATTCACGATCACGAAAGACTGGTTATCGGTAAAAGCGGCATTTTCGTTCCATTCCATACGGATAAGACCGGAGGTAAGGACTGTAAAACGGGCGTTTCCGGCATTAACAACCGCTGTTTTCTCCGCCGGAGGATTTTGTGACATAGCTAAAAGTGATACGAGGCACATAGCTGACGATAACAACTTTTTCATATTAAAGTTTTTGACCTAAGGACATGCCGAGATTATAGAGTTTTTCGACATCCTCTTCGCGGATTGGGGCACCTTTGACTTCTACCGGTTCAGACACAACATTCCAGGCTGCGCTTTCGGCGATAGCATTCAGTGTTTTCACGCCCCCACCGCTAAAGCTCATTCCGCCGAAAATACCGTAAAACTTATTTTGCGGTTTACTGTCGGTGAGTTCATAAGTAAGCAGCGACATAGGTGGAAACATGCTATTGTAATGAGCGCATACGCCAAGACATACGCCAGTATATTTCCACACGTCTCTCATAATATAAGACATATTAGTCTTAGACACATCGTATATTTTAATTTCCTTCACGCCGGCATCGGCAGCGCCTTTAGCAATAATATCAGCCATACGGGCAGTATTTCCATACATGGTACCATAAGCGATAACGAGGCCTTTTTGTCCCTGATGCTGAGCCCATTGCAAATATTTGTCGACGACATATTTTATATTTTTGCGCCATATAATGCCATGAGAAGGGGCAATCATATTTATTTTCAGGGTAGCGACCTTTTGCAGGGCGCGCATTGTAGGAGCGGAGACCTTCCCCACGATATTTGCATAATAGCGAAGCATTTCATCTTCATAACCCGTCATATCGGCTTCGTCGTCAAAAACAGAACCGTTGAGGGTACCGAATCCGCCGAAGGCATCGTTTGAGAATACTATGCCGGTAGTTTCGTCATAAGTAGCCATAGATTCGGGCCAGTGTACCATAGGCATGGTATAAAAATGAAGGGCATGTTTTCCAATAGAGAGCGACTCGCCGTCAGCGACGATCTTTTTATTTTCGATAGAGCCGTAGAACGCTTCGAGTGGTCCGAATGTTTTGGCATTTCCGACAACTTGAATTTCGGGATATTCCTTAATGATAGCATAGACGGAGCCGCTATGATCGGGTTCGTCGTGGTTGACAACGAGATAATCCACCTTACGGGTGCCGAGGATACTTTTTATTTTATATAAATATTCGCTCATAAACTCGGCTTCTACGGGATCTATAAGTGTAACCTTCTCGTCGACGATAAGATATGAATTATAGGTAACGCCATCAGGCAAAGAAAGATGATTTTCAAACAGGTCAGTTTTACGGTCATTTACGCCGACATAATAAATATTGTCAGCAAGTAATATCTGTTTCATATTTTTTGTTATAATTAAATTTTACAAAATTATTATTTTATTCCAAAAGAATAGGTCCATTAAGATAAAAAGTATAACTTTGCAATGAAAATTAATTTAAAAGGATACATTATGAATTCTGAACAACTTAAAAGAATGCAGACGGCAAA
>JAQVPY010000021.1 GCA_028701815.1 Bacteroidales bacterium
AGAAGAGGAGGACAATGGGATAAACATTTATCCTAATCCTACAGATGGTGAGTTGACGATAGAGATAAGCGATTACAGGGGTGAGGTACAGGTGAGCGTAATAGATAACAGCGGCAAACTTTGTGCCGTAATATCGAAGTACATCACAGAATCTGACAGAAAGATCGATTATTCGCTTGACGACAAGAGAAGTGGAACGTATTTATTTGTCATCAAAGAAGACAAGCGTTCTTATATTAAAAAGGTAATTGTTAAATAATAAATAGACCTCGTATGATAAAAAAACCATTAGTTATATTAGGGATAATAATAAGTGTATTATGTTGTTCTTGTTCCAAAAACAACGACACCACCATTATCCTTTTAGGTACGGAGAGTTACATCCCCACGGTTAGAGAGGTTATTCCGAGTTCGTTAATCAACAAGGTCGGGGTGATCAATGAGGGGACGGTTCCGCCAAAGATAGAGGGGGAATATATTATATCTCCATACATATTAAAATCATCGACGGTATGGTATGATGTAGTAGGAGAGGTAAGGGCTGACAGGTATTTACGATTTACGGCGCAGCACAATGGGATTTGCGGTTATGACACCAGGCAATATTCAGAGTCAGCGCATTGCGACACGGTATATATTTCAGGTTCCGGCAGTGCTTTTTCGGTGTATTTCATTGAACACAGGACTGACACGGTAAATGGTACCACGGCAGAGATAGCGGTATTAATCAGTGGCAATGTTTCTGCCACGGGTATTACTAATCTCATTTACGGGTGGATGTTAAGAGATAAATATGACCCTAACGGCATTATGTTACCAAGAAATTCCATAAGAGTTTTCGAAGACGAGGACGGTTTAGCGTCGCGTGAAACATGGTATGGCTCAGGTAAAGGAGAAGGCAACATGGCAAATAGAGGAGGCAATGGTGACAGTTTAATAGAAGGAGGCAGCTATGAGGAGTAAGAGGTTGATGGTATTAGTTGCATTATTTCTTATGGTGGCGACCAGTCTCACGGCGCAGCAGAATCTTTTAAAGAGAAGGAACACTTTCGACGGGGTGATAAAAGTTGGTGTCAAGGGGGGCATAAACATCTCCACAATGTATTACAGCGATTATTACTTACATCAGTTAGATCAGGTAGCCGTAGTCGGACCTATGGCCGGCGTTTTTGTTGAGGTTCCGTTAATAAAGATGGTCTCAGTCAGTCCCGAAGTTATGTTTATTGGGCGCGGGACATCGACGGAATATGTTGACAGGGACGGTTACACCACGCAATATTCTTTAAAGTCGAACAACATTTCTTTGCGAGTTCCCGTGATGTTAAAATTCAGCATCAACAGGGTAGGCAGATTATTTATATTTGCAGGTCCCGAGGTGGGCTGCAATATAGGCGGAAAAATTTCCCTGACGCACAAGGCGTTAAGTGGGTCGTTGGTTGACAACGTGGAGGTAGACATGGGCAAAAGCAACATGGCTCTTTTCCACAGCGGATTATTAGCGGGAGGGGGAGTAAGGTTCAACATTATGGTTGGGCGCAAGATGATGATAATTTCGAGATTAGAGTTAGCGTACAACTATGGTTACACCGACACATTCTCGTCGATGGAAAAGGAGGAGATTTCGCGTGCCGTCAATGTCAACGCTTACAATATCAACGGTAAGAGAAAATACAGAGGCATAGAGTTGACGTTAAGTTGCAGTTTACCAATGACAGAGATGCCGACGATGTGTCGTGACTGGTAGTCAGTTTCGACATAAGGACAAACAAAAAAGCAGCAACCTTTCGATTGCTGCTTTTTAAATATATGGTATGTGATTATTACATCATTCCCGGCATTCCGCCTCCCATTCCGCCTTGAGGCATTGCGGGAGCGTCTTTTTCTTTAATTTCGGTGATAGCGCATTCAGTAGTAAGGAGCATTCCTGCTATAGAAGCTGCATTTTCGAGAGCTACGCGGGTAACCTTCAGCGGGTCAACTACGCCGCTTGCGAACAAGTTCTCATATTGTTCTGTGCGAGCGTTAAAGCCGAAATCATTTTTACCGTCTCTAACTTTTTGAACGATAACGGAGCCTTCGAGGCCTGCATTTTCGACGATTTGACGGAGCGGTTCTTCGAGGGCTCTGCAGATAATCTTAATGCCGAGGCTTTCGTCCTGGTTGTCGCCTTTCATATTCTTCAAAGCCTTGGTAGCTCTGATATAAGCAACGCCGCCACCCGGGATAATACCTTCTTCGTTAGCAGCTTTTGTTGCGTTAAGAGCATCGTCGAAGCGGTCTTTCTTTTCCTTCATTTCTACTTCGCTTGCAGCGCCGACATAGATTACTGCTACGCCGCCTGCGAGTTTAGCCAATCTTTCCTGAAGTTTTTCTCTATCATAGTCGGAAGTGGCTTTGTCGATTTGTGCTTTAATCTGATGAACTCTTGTCTCGATATTTTCCTTGTCGCCCTTACCGCTAACGATAGTAGTATTATCTTTAGTGATGGTAATTTTTTCGCACTGACCGAGGTAAGGAAGGTCGGCATCTTCAAGTTTAAAGCCTTTTTCTTCGGATATAACGAGGCCACCGGTAAGGATAGCGATATCTTCGAGCATTTCTTTTCTTCTGTCGCCGAATCCGGGAGCTTTAACTGCTACAACGCGGAGAGCGCCACGGATCTTGTTAACTACCAAGGTAGCCAGAGCTTCACTTTCGACATCTTCAGCGATAATTAAAAGAGGACGTCCTGTTTGAACGGTTTTTTCGAGTATAGGAAGGAGGTCTTTCATCGAAGAGATCTTCTTGTCATAGATAAGAATATATGGGTTTTCGAAAACTGTTTCCATCTTTTCGGTGTCAGTTACGAAATAAGGAGAAATATATCCTCTGTCGAACTGCATGCCTTCGACGACGTCAACGTATGTCTCAATGCCTTTAGCCTCTTCGATAGTGATAACGCCCTCTTTCTTAACTCTTCCCATAGCGTCAGAGATAAGTCCCCCGATTTCGGGATCGTTATTAGCGGAAACGGTAGCGACTTGTTTGATCTTTTCGTTATTTCCGTTGATATCTTCTTTTTGTGTTTTCAGGTTTTCGATAACAACCTTAACGGCTTTATCGATACCACGTTTAACATCCATGGGGTTTGCACCGGAAGTGACGTTTCTTAAGCCTGCGTTAACGATAGCTTGTGCTAAAACGGTGGCTGTAGTTGTGCCGTCGCCGGCGATATCATTGGTCTTAGAAGCGACTTCCTTAACCATCTGAGCGCCCATATTCTCGAACTTGTCTGTCAATTCGACTTCTTTTGCTACTGTTACACCGTCTTTAGTAATAATAGGAGAACCGTAATTCTTTTCTATTACAACATTACGACCTTTAGGTCCTAATGTAACTTTTACAGCGTTTGATAATGCATCTACACCCTTTTTGAGTCTATCTCTTGCATCTACATTATAAATAATTTCCTTTGCCATATCTTTTAAATTTAATAATTCAACTAATAAAAAAATGATTAAAGGACAGCCACGATATCGGACTCTCTCATAATCATATAATCTTTGCCATCGAAGCTCAGCTCACTGCCGGCGTATTTGCCATATAAAACGGTATCACCGACTTTAACTGTCATAGGTTCGTCTTTTTTGCCCGGACCGACTGCGACAACAACACCTTTTTGTGGTTTTTCTTTTGCTGTATCAGGAATGATAATTCCGCCTAACGTTTTTTGGTCTGCAGCAGCAGGTTCTATGATGACTCTGTCTGCTAATGGTTTAATGCTTAATTTTACCATGTCTTTATGTTTTTTATTGTTATTTATTTAACTTTTAACTTTTAAGCCCGAATAGGGACGGAGGAGGGATTATCAGAAACTGTGCCAAAGGCATATTATGGGGAGAAACTGCCATTTTGTCTGCCATTATGTCAAAAAAAAGGTCGTCTTTAATGACGACCTTTTTTAATAACTTCATATTGAAGATTACTCTTCAGCAGCCGGTTCTTCAGCGGGAGGAGCCTGAAAATCTACAGCATCCTGGGTCCCTTCATTGTTGAGAGCACCTCTCAATTCGGTGTCTGCACCTGAATATTCGTCAATATTTGAGTTTTTCGGTATTACAAATACCGAAAGTAAACTAAGCACGCAAATTACTATTGCTAATGTCCATGTGGCCTTTTCCAAAAAATCGGCAGTCTTTCTAACGCCCATATATTGATTTTGGCTCTGAAAATTGGAAGCCAATCCGCCACCCTTTGAGTTTTGAATTAAAACAGCTATAACAATCAGCAAACAAGCAACTAAAATTAATGCTAAAATTACATAATATATTCCCATAACTAACTCTATTTTTTTATTTCGTTTTTTATATTTTCTATTTGGCTTGCAAAATAACTACTTTTTTTTGGCATTTTCAAGCATAATTGCCGATAAATTTTTATGGCCTTCTCATAATTGCCTTGTCGAATGTAAATTTTTGCAAGGGTTTCACTCGCAACATCCTCATTATCAGTATCACTAACGCGAGATGCTTCATCTATGTCATAATCCGTTTTTTCTTCCGTGGCATCATCTTTTTCTTCGGATTTTTTCAAAAAATCGGCGAAAAAATACCTGTTTCTTTCCCTATCTTGCGAATTATTTTCTCTTTCTATAAGTTTTCTGAGGGTATTTCCGTCGGAAATCACAAAAGAAGAGCTCCTCATTTGTCTGTCGAAATTCCAGTCTTCCTGTTCATTCATAAATTTCAGCAGCAGAGCATGAGCCGTTTGGAAGTACGGATATTTATCGATAAGGGTTTCAGTCATGGTTACGGCATCGGGCTTATCAGGAAATGGCTCCTGCATATATCTGAGAAGAGTTTCTTTATCCATAATTACCAGTTCACTATTGCTTGATTAAAGATGTCATCGACGAGACTTTCAACAATTTCTTCCACTAAGGAGTCTTCTACATCACTTAAATTGAGTGAGCTGTCGTAGTCCATATAGCGGGTAAAAGAATTCTCGAAGCTGCTTTTTTCGTTGACGGTGTTGACGAAAGTCACTTTAACGGTGATAGACAAGCGGTTAAGTGCGGCTGTCTGATTGCTCGTGATAGCTTGAGGTGTTGTCGTATAAGATGTTATCGCTCCCGAAAACTGCATATCGCCGTCGTTGTCGGTCATAGTCAAAGACGTTTTCGACAGCAGGCGGTCTTTCAATGCTTCTGTCAGTGTTGAGCTCAGTGTAGCGTTGACGATAGATGCGTTGTTGTTGAAATATTCGATAGAGACGGTTTTTACCCCGGGGTCGATAGAAGCTCCCGAAAAGGAGTATATGCCACAGGAGATTGTTGTCGAGGCAATGATGAGAGCCAATAACAGTGCTATAATATGTCGTGTCACACTATTCGAGTTCATATTCGCTGATTTTTCTATACAAGGTCCTCTCCGAGATTCCGAGCTCTTTAGCTGCCTGTTTACGGTTACCCTGATATTTGACAAGGGCTTTTTTTATAAGAAGCTTCTCCGCATTTGCGATAGACAATTCCTCATCTTCGACTACTTCTGCCTGTTGAGGCGGAATGTCTTTAGTGTTATTGTATGCTACTACCGGCTCCGACTGTTTTGCAGGCTCATCAAAATGATGATGGCCGGACTCAAAAGGATCGGTACTTAAGGCGGGCAGATTGTGTTCATATTGTTGTATCCCCGACGAGATATGTGGCGGAGGAACGTTGTCGGTGTCGTTTTGGCAGATGATGTTGTTCAGTGTCTGTCGCAACTCGGAGATGTCGCGTTTCATGTCGAACAGAATCTTATACAGCAGTTCCCTTTCTGAGAACTCGCCGGTGCCGCCTTGCCCGTTGTTGTTATATACTGTCGGCATGGTCGATTGTGTGACTGCCGGCAGGTATTTCTTCAATGTCTCGGCTGATATCTCTCTGTCGCGCTCCATGATGGAAATCTGCTCGGATACATTTTTCAGCTGTCTGACATTCCCTTCCCAGCGGTAAGATTCTAATAGAGTCCTTGCCTCCGGGGTGAGTATCACCGTTGGAATTCTGTTCTTCTCGGCAAAGTCGGAAGCATACTTTCTGAATATCGGATAGATGTCTTCTTTTCTTTCACGTAAAGGCGGGATATAAATGGGTACTGTATTGAGGCGGTAATACAAATCGTTGCGGAATTTTCCCTTTTGAATCTGTTCAGAAAAATTTACGTTTGTGGCAGCGATGACGCGTACGTCGGTAGTCTGCACTTTTGAAGAGCCGACTTTATAAAATTCGCCCGACTCTAATACTCGGAGCAGACGTGCCTGGGTTGCTAAGGGTAATTCGGCTACCTCGTCAAGGAAAATAGTCCCTTTGTTAGCGGTCTCAAAATATCCCTGTCTGTCTTCGTGAGCACCCGTAAAAGACCCTTTTACATGTCCGAATAACTCGCTGTCAGTAGTGCCTTCGGGAATAGCCCCGCAGTTGACGGCGATATATTTCTCATGTTTTCTTGCACTCATGTCGTGAATCATCCTTGGGAACACCTCTTTGCCGACTCCGCTTTCACCTAATATCAGAACTGTGATATCGGTGCGCGCAACCTGACGGGCTACGTCTATAGCCCTGTCTATCAGAGGGGACGTCCCAACAATTCCGTAACGCTGCTTTATCGATTTAATTTCGTCAACTGCCATGTTATCTTATTATCGCATTCAGGTTTTCAGCAAATACTTTTATCAACTGCCCCATGATCTTTTCAATCTGTGTGTCAGTGAGAGTCTTGTCGTTGTCCCTAATTATGAAACTGACGGCATAAGACTTTTTGTTAATTCCAAGTTTCTCTCCGTCGAAGACATCAAAGAGGCTGATCTCTCTTATCAGATTGCTGCCCCGCGTCTTTGCTATGTTGACGATGTCTGCAAATTTAACCTCTGAATCAACTAATAATGCCAAGTCGCGACGAACCTCCGGATATTTCGGAACAGGTGCGAATATTGTTTGCTTCGAAGTGTTCAGCAACATAATATTCTCCCAAAGAATATCGGCATAATATACCGGCTGCTGTATGTCGAAATATTTTAATACATTATCCGGAATTACCGTTATCTTGGCTATCTCTTTCTTGTTGACTTTTATGATAAGAGTCTCTCCGAAGATGTCTTCCGTAACTTCTTCCTTGTGGTTGTCGGTATCAATGCCCACAGAATTTAACATCCTCATCACTATTGCTTTGAGATCGAAAAAAGAGGCTTTTCTCTTTTTTAGATACCAGCTCTCAAGTATTTCATCACCGGTAGTAAGAATAGAGAGATGAAAATGTTCAATATATCTCTTCTTAACATCTAATGACGGATCAACGTCAGGAAGAAATTTGTATATGTTGCCGAACTCAAACAACTTAAGGTCTTTAGCCTTTCTGTTGATATTATATGCTATCGTCTGCAAACCGCCGAAAACGAGATCGCGCCTGAGAATATTCAACTCTTTTGATAGAGGGTTCAGAAGCTTTATGTCGTTTTCTTCATTAAACTCCGGCACTAAAGAGGTAAGGCTTTGGGAGCATAAAGAGTTGTTCATGATTTCTCTGTAGCCGTTTGCACAAAGAAAACCTGAAGCGAGATTCATGAGTTTGCCCTTGTTGACGATATGACTGTGGTTGATGGTAAAATGTTGATAGTCGTCGGTTTCAACGTTATTATATCCGTAAATTCTCAAGACTTCTTCAATAACGTCTGCTTCTCTTGTGACATCATATTTATCAGATGGCACTGCCACGGAAAGATTCTCGTCGTCAACGGATAATATATCCATGCCCATGGCTTTCAGAATGAAGACGATTTCGTCGTGGTCTATTTTCTTGCCGATGAGGGAGTTTATCCTTGAAAACTTCATGTCGACACGTTTCCTGCTTATAGGTGAGGGGTAGATATCTACTATGTCGGAAGAGACAGTACCTCCGGCGAGTTCTCTGATAAGTAAGGCGGCTCTCTTAAGTGCGAAGACAGTTACTTCGGGACTTACGCCGCGCTCATATCTGAAAGAGGCGTCCGTTGACAGACCCTGGCGTTTAGCCGTCTTACGAATTGTGGGGGGATCGAATACGGCACTTTCAATGAAAATATTCTTTGTGTTTTCGGAAATCCCCGACTCTATGCCACCAAAGACTCCGGCTAAGGCCATGCCATCTTCGGAATTGCAGATTACGAGGTCTTCACCCGACAGGGTGCGTTCTATGCCGTCGAGAGTCGTGAGCTTGCTGCCCTGAGGAAGTTTCTTGACGATAATGTTGCTGCCTTTTATCTTGTCAGCATCAAAGGTGTGGAGCGGATGTCCTGTCTCAAAAAGGACGAAGTTGCTTATATCTACTATGTTATTGATAGGCTTTAACCCAATAGACATCAATTTCTCTTTCATCCATTCCGGAGATTCGGCAATGGTAACTCCTGAGATGCTGACGCCGGCATAACGATAGCATGCTTTAGTGCCATCTATGGTTACACTTATAGGCAGATTGTGATTGTCTACGCGAAAAGCTGAGACGTCAGGAATATTTAAAGGAACAAATTCTCTGTTGCCCCTGTTGTAATTGTCTACACTGAGAAGCGCACATAAATCACGGGCAACGCCAATATGTCCCATCGCATCGGAACGGTTCGCTGTTAACCCTATCTCAAGAATATATTCATCTTTTAAGTGTAAATAATCTTTCATCGGCGTCCCGGGAACCGCATTAGCGTCCAAAACCATTATGCCAGCATGAGATGAACCTATGCCTAACTCGTCTTCGGCACAAATCATGCCTTCTGAAACCTGCCCGCGAAGTTTTCCCTTCTTTATAGTGAGCGGCGGGTCACAGAAATATAAAGTTGTCCCTATTGTGGCAACAGGGACTTTCTGTCCCTTCGCAACATTGGGAGCACCACAAACAATATTTAAAGGTTCGTCGGTGCCGACGTTGACCTTTGTTATACTCAAATGATCCGAGTCGGGATGCTTTTCGCAGAAAATGACTTCACCTACAACAACACCTTTTAATCCGCCTTTTACGGCTTCAGCCTTTTCAACTTCTTCTACCTCCAGCCCGGCAAACGTTAATTTATTCGCTGCCTCTTCCGCTGTCAGATCGCAATTTACGTAGTCTTTTATCCAAGAATATGATACCTTCATCTTATGAAATTTTCTATCTAAACTGCAAAGATAATTAAAAAACAATTAACAATTAACAATTAGCGATTAACAATTACAATTAATAATGGTTTTTGTATGTGAAAGAATTTATGTACTTTTGTCTTTTAGTTAATTTGACTTTTGAATGAGTAGTGAATCTTTATCGGACAGAATTGTAAACGGACTGTTTTTACTTATAGTCTTTATTTTTTCTTTTCCAGTCTTTGCGCCAGAATATGGCTCTGGGCTTGACGCATCCTATATTTGGGGCTTGAATTGGCTTTTCGCTAACGATTATGATACTTTATGTCATGTTATTTATCCGCTTGGACCACTCGCTTTCCTTAAATATCCCGCGGTTATCGGCAGCAACTTCGTGTGGGCATTAACAGTTTATTCGATCATTAAAATTGTCTTTATCCTTCTTCTACTGAAAACGATGCGCACATACTGCGCTATGGCAAATAAAGTCGCCACATGGCTGCTGATCCTGTTAATGTGCTGCTTCGCAAATATCGATTTGATGATCATCGGCTCCTGTATCCTGCTCTCACTGCTCTTTATTAAAGAGGAACAAAAGTTGCTTTCGATACTGTTCGCCGCCCTGATAGCCTCTTTGGGCCTGTTTATCAAATCGTCGATAGGGACAATCTCCTTTTCTATTATTGCGGTCGCCCTGATTATCGATTTTTGTAAAAACAAGACTCTGAAAGAATCTCTTTTGTTCCTCCTGATAGTCCTGATAATGTTTGCTGTTTCCGGAATGGTTGTCTTCGGCGGGTTTATCACGTTCGCAAAATTTATCTACGGAACCTTCAGAATGATCCTCGGTTATGGTGTAATGAGTATCCCCGTTCATAACAATTGGATATTGCTATCTCTCTTTATATTCGTGATGCTTATATTTCCACTGACCGTGCGTGAAAGAAATATCAAGACCCTGTTTCTGCTCGCAATTATCCCATTCTTCGCCTTCTGGAAACATGCTATGGTACGCGGAGATATGTCGCATTATATGCTCCTGATTTATTTCGTGATTATCTTCTGGGGAATAGTCATATTGATAGTAGATAACGCTAAGCTGCTTTCAACTTTCGTGGCCCTTTTTACAGTGATGCTGCTCTTCGGAAATCTGCCTAATGTGCCTGATTATGAGGAGCCGCGAAAACAGATCTGCGGCGTTAATAATTTTTCGGAAACAATTTTCAACAGAAAAAATATAGAGGAAAAATATTCCGCCCTCTCTAAACAAAATGTGGCTGTTAACATGCTGTCGCAAGAAGAACGCGAAATTATCGGGAATGCCACTGTTGACGTCTTCCCCTGGGACTTTTCCTATATTGCGGCAAATGACCTTAATTGGATGCCGAGAACTACCCTGTCGCACCCTCTGTTTAAATCGAAAATGACCTCCGGCTATAACCACTGGATTGAAAAAGACGGTTATTCCTGCCCCTCCTTTATCCTTTTCCATTTTGTGAAAGATAACGACTCCTGCTTCTTCGGCTCTATCGACGGAAAATATATGCTTAATGAAGAACCGGATATGACATTCCAACTTCTCGACGAGTATTCCGTCGTCCTTAAAAACTCGAATTATATGCTGCTGAAAAAAGATACGACAGCTTATTTCGCTGAAAAAGAACGAGAAAAAGAACAGACGGTCGGATATGATGAATGGATAGAAACACCTCATTATTCCAATGCCGCCGTGAGAGCGTATGTGAAAACAAGAAGAAATTTCCTCGGCGCTATTAAAAGTTTCTTCTATAAAGATGATATCTATTATGTCGACTATATGCTCGCCGATAATTCCATTTTAACGTATAGATTTTCTCCCTCCGCCGCAGAAGAAGGCTTGTGGTGTAACCCCTTTATTAAATTCCCGTATTCTAATAAGGCTGAAGAAACCGTCGAAAAGATCCGCTTTAGAAACAGCTCTAATATGAACGTGTCCCCAAAAATTAAACTTTCGTTTGAGAAAATTAATATAACAGGGAATTTTGCCGGAAGAGAGGTGCAATTATTCGGCACACAGGAGGAAGTCGTTGATGATTGCACGATTACTCTTAACAACGATAGTATCGGCGTCTTGAAATCCGGCGACTATTCATATTGCGTGAAATACGATCTCGCCACTTTGTGGAATGAACATGAGAATTTTTCGACATTGATTGTTGAGGCAGACGTAAATCTTCTTAATGCATCTTCTACCGCACATGTCATAATTTCTACCGAGGCAACGGATAATTCGTTCTGGGAGAGCGAGCCTGTTAAACCATCCTCGCAGTGGCAGACAGTCTGCGGCGCTAAAACGATATCGAAACATAATAACCCTGCAGGACTTCTCAAATGCTATGTGTGGAATAGCGGCAACTCCGATGTTAATATTAATGAGATGAGAGTCGTCATTAAAGGTTTATAATCTCAGCTTATTATAAGGCTTTGGCAAGAGATTCGATAAATTCGTCGATGTCTTTTTTCGTTGTGTCCCAGGAAGTTACAAGCCTTATCTCGTCTTGACTTTCATCCCAGAAATAAAAGAAATGCTCTTTTAGCAGCTTTGTTGTAACAGGTTTTGGCATCTTTAATAATAAGATGTTTGCCTCCGTATCCTGTGTAAACTTGAAGTTTCCCATCTCAAGTATCCTGTTCCTAAGCAACTGCGCCATCTCATTGGCGTGCAAAGCGTTATTGAGCCATAGAGAGTTGTCCAAGTATGCAAGAAACTGACAGGCGGTGAAGCGCATCTTGGAATATAACTGGCACGACTGTTTCCTGATATATTTCATGTTTTCTGATAGCTCAGGACGGAAGGAGATGACTGATTCACCCATCATCATACCGTTTTTTGTACCGCCGAAACTAAGAATATCAATGTCGCAGTCGGCTGAAATTTCTTTCAGCGTTTTCCCGAGTGTGGCAGCAGCATTGGCAAGACGGGCACCATCAACATGCAGATACATGTTGTGCCTGTGCAGATATTCGGCGAGCTCCCTGATTTCTTCTACTCTGTAAACGGTTCCGAGTTCTGTACACTGCGATATATAAACCACCTTCGGTTGCGAATGGTGCTCAAAACCCCATCCGTGAAGAAGCGGACGTATCAACTCCGGCGTCAGTTTGCCGTTAGGCGTCGCAATCTCTTTTAGCGCTGCCCCCGTCATAAACTCCGGCGCGCCACATTCGTCAACGGCTATATGTGCCGTGTCTGCGGATATTATCGAATTGAATGTCGCCGCACAGGAACGTAAGGCTAAGATATTGGCACCGGTGCCGTTAAATACAAAGAAAACTTCTGCCGAATGCCCAAAGGTCTCCTTGATCTTGTCTTCTGCTTTTTTTGTCCACGGGTCGTCGCCATAAGCAAGGGCATGGTTTGTGTTGGCCTCTTCAATGGCTTTCAGAATGTCGGGATGAATACCCGAATGATTATCGCTGCCAAAACTTCTCATGATTTCAAAATTTTTCGCAAAGGTGCAAAATTTTTACATTCCTTTACCGTTTCCCCTCTGTTTTTTTATAATAAAACCGTATATTTGCATCGTTAGGGCTCAAAATTACGCCCAAAAATATAAAACAGGTGCAAATCTTGTGCATCCCAATGTGATAAAAATAAACCGTAGTATGAAACTATACAGTAAGGACGCAAAAACCAACGCTTCAGCAAAATTTTACACTCCCACAGTCATCATTCTGTTTGCTGTCACCATGTTGTCTTGTAACACCACAACAAATAATAAAATCGAAACACAAACAAAAACACAGATTCAACTCCAAGAATGGCGCGCCGATAAATTCGGTATGTTTATCCATTGGGGACTTTATTCCCTCGCCGGCGGCGTGTGGGGAAACGACATGGTGCCGTTTTATGCTGAACAAATCATGAACCACGCCCGTATTCCTGCCGAAGAGTACGAAAATGTCCTCGCGAAGAATTTTAATCCCTTAGAATGGGATGCCGAAGAAATTGTGAAGACAGCTAAGAACGCAGGTATGAAATATATTGTGTTTACAAGTAAACATCACGACGGCTTCTGTATGTTTAAAACGGCTACCACTAACTATAATATCGTTGATGACACCCCTTTCGGACGCGATGCCGTTAAAGAACTCGCCGACGCCTGCGCAAAATACGACATGAAACTCGGACTGTATTATTCTTTACCCGATTGGCATTTTAAAGGAGGAATACCGCGCCTTGAGCCGGACTCCCTCACAAAGTGCTGGGATTATGTCAACCAGGTCTATAGCCCGCTCGAAATTATCACTCCCGAACTCGAAGAGTGTATCGTTACTCAACTTACGGAACTGCTCTCCAATTACGGAGATATCGAAACGATATGGTTTGATATGGGATTACTTACGCCTGAACAAAGTATTCGATTTAAAAACGTGGTGAAAAGTCTCCAGCCGGACTGTCTTGTCAGCGGAAGAATCATGAATAATCAGGGCGATTACCTCACTTTACCCGATAACGGCGACGTAGTCGGTTATCCCGAGGTCGCGTGGGACAATCCCGCCTCAATGTATGGTACGTGGGGGTATAGACAGTGGCAGGGGCGTCCTCCTGTTCTTTCACAAGTTCACGAACAACTGACCCGTTTGATGAGTACCGTCAGCCATGGCGGCGTATTTCTTCTGAATATAGGTCCTACCGGCACAGGGAAGGTTATCGAATATGAAAAAGAAGTGCTCAGACAAATCGGAGTGTGGACTTCAAAAAATGCAGAAGCTATCTATGACACCAAGCCTTCTCCTTTTAATAAACTTGAAGGAGCCCTGTGCACACGAAATGACAATAAACTGTATTTTACCGTTACCGATTCAATTATGACGTTAGTATGCCCCACACTTACAGTACCAATAACAAAAGCATATCTTTTGGAAGATCCCTCACGGGAACTTACCATGATGCCTTCAGAAAAAGGCACGAAGATAACTTTACCTCCAGAACGCCAAGGAAAGTTGTATGTTGTTGTCGCTGAAGTGGAGGGCGATGAAATACAAGCCGTTCCCGATTATATTCATTCTTCGGAAGGCACTTTCGTGTTGACGGATGAAAATGGCTTCACTCACGCGGCTTTCGATGCGCAAGGATATGTCTCTACTCAGTCGGATTCCTGGAAATCATGGAATATCGACGTTGAAAATACCGGCGACTATGATGTGTTCGCAATCTATACGCCCGAAAATGATGCAAAAAGTTATGAGTTCTCCTGTGGCAATATCTCACTGATACATGTCTTGCCGGGAGTTGACAGAATGAAACAGACATCTTATGTGGGAAAAATGAGACTTGAAGACGGAGGAAATATATTTACTTTAAAACAGGCATCACAATGTTACCCCCTTGAACCACTCGGCATAACATTGCATGAGATTATCCTTAGAAAATCAACCGGGAAATAATCGAAATTTTAGAAATAAATTATCTGTTTATGGATAAAAGAACCCTTTGCATATTGTCGTTATCATTAATAATAACCGTTGCCATGTCTCAAACAAATTATTGTAATAAAGTCAATCCCCTAATTGGGACTAACGGGATGGGACATACCTTCCCCGGCGCATGTGTGCCTTTCGGAATAGTGCAGTTAAGTCCCGACACCGACACGGTTCCTCATAATATCAACGGAGAATATCAGCCGCGTGTGTACGATTATTGCGCCGGCTATCAATATCGCGACAAAACTATCGTCGGATTCAGTCACACCCATCTCAGCGGTACCGGCCATTCCGACCTCGGGGATTTTCTTGTGATGCCGTATTCCGGCGAGAGAAAACTCAATCCCGGAACAGCTGACAATCCCGACAGCGGATATCGTTCACGGTTCAGTCACGATACGGAAAAGACACGCCCGGGATATTATGAGGTCATTTTGGAAGACGATAATATAAAGGCTCAACTTACCGCTACTACTCACGCCGGAATACATAAATACACCTTTGAAAAAGATGCCGCTCAAAGTATAATCTTAGATATGAACCATGGCATTTACAATTATGACGGCAAGGTGCTGTGGGCAAATATCCGCGTGGAAAACGATACGTTGATAACGGGATATCGTATCACCAACGGCTGGAGTCGTGTAAACTACACTTATTTTGCGATGTCTTTCTCAAAAAAGATTGCCGACTACGGCTATCAGGATATGGAAAAAGTTATGTATAACGGTTTCTGGCGTAGATTCGACCTCAATCATCACTTCCCCGAAATCGGTGGACGGAAGGTTGCCGCATGGTTCGATTTTGTCCCTGATGGTGATGAGACACTTGAGATAAAGATGGCCTTGTCTGCAGTGAGTACTGACGGCGCACTGAAAAATCTGAAAGTTGAAACAGACGGACTTTCCTTTGATGACCTCGCTTTACGTGCTGCCGACACCTGGCAGAAGGCTTTAAGTGTGATTGAAGTTCAGGGGACAGAAGATCAGATGGCAATGTTCTACACCTCATTGTATCATACTATGATAAATCCTTCGGTATATATGGATGTCGATGGAAATTACAGGGGCATAGACCATAATATCCACAAAGCCGAGGGTTTCACAAACTACACAATTTTTTCAGTATGGGATACTTTTAGAGCCATGCATCCGCTTTTGAATATAATCGCCAAACAGCGCAGTAAAGATATAGTGAACTCGATGATAGCTCATTATGAGCAAAGCGTACATCATGCGCTTCCGGTATGGAGCCATAACGGGAATGAAAACTGGTGCATGATAGGCTATCACAGTGTCGCCGTTCTTGCCGATGCCATAGCCAAAGGTATTGATATAGACAAGGATAAAGCATTGGAGGCAATGGTCTCCAGTTCCTCAGTTCCGTATTACGACAACACTCAGGTTTATTCGGAAAAAGGGCTTGTCCCGTTCGAAAAAAGTCCCAATGCCGCTTCGCTGACTCTGGAGTATTCTTATGACGACTGGGCAGTGTATAATACGGCGAAACTTCTTGGCAGAGAAGATATTGCCGAGATATATAAAAGTCGTGCACTCAATTACAAAAATATATTCGACAGGGAGTTAGGCTTCGCGCGTCCGAAATATTCCGATGGTACTTGGAAAAAGGACTTTAGTCTCTTAAAGACGAGTGGGGAAGGTTTTATTGAGGGTAATTCCTGGAATTATTCGTTTTTCGTTCCTCAGGATGTTCTCGGATTGATAGATGAGATGGGTGGCGATAAGGCGTTTATTGAAAAACTCGACAGCTTGTTCACGATGCATTTACCCGACGAATTTTTTGCGGAGACGGAAGATGTGACGCGTGAGGGACTGATGGGCAACTATGTTCATGGTAATGAGCCGAGTCATCATATAGCATATCTCTATGCGTGGACGTCGGAGCCGTGGAAGACGCAGCAGCGTGTACGTGAAATCATGAACAGGATGTATAGAAATAATATTGACGGTTTATGTGGTAATGACGACTGCGGCCAGATGTCGGCATGGTACGTTTTTTCAGCCATGGGCTTTTATCCCGTTTGTCCGGGTACCGACCAGTATGTCCTCGGTGCGCCGTATATGCCCGATATGAAAATTAACCTTGAAGACGGCAAAACTTTTGAGATCAAGGCACCTAAGGTTAGCGACAAAAACTGTTATATAAAGAGGGTGCTGCTCAACGGAGAGGAGTTGCGAAACGGATATATCACACAGGATCAGATAATGCGAGGGGGAGTGCTGGAATTTGATATGACGAGTCGTCCCAACAAAAAGAGAGCTTTCGCGGGTGCGCAGATGCCGTATTCGCTTTTATGATATATCTCTATAAAGACAATGTGGTTTTCTGCTTCAAAATGGGCATAGAGTAATCGTAATCCGGAATTAGCACCTTCCACTTTTAGATATTTACAAGCTATACAGAGAACGGTCGCTCTCTGTAAAAAGCAAGTTCATAATAATTAAAATCGGAAAAGTAGAGCAACTTATACAATACGGTCTTTCCTACATTTGTTTTTCCCGAACAACGTTCAAGAATATAGAGTAAAACAACACACTTTTTCCCAACGTTCATTACGCCAAGGTGGTGGACATTGTAACTTTGCTGCAATTCGAGTTTGGGGTGTCCGGATTTTGAGGTGTTATAGTGAGGACTGAACTTGCCGAAGTTACTACGGTTAGTTGTATCTGTATTCCAAATAAATAGCAAAAACGACTTGAATTAATCTCCGGGATAACAAGATAAGGGATATTATGCGCCATGGTGTCGGTTTGCTGGTTTTGCTTTTTGGCGGCAAGAATTTTTCTATATTGCCCGTAAAAAAACAGATTATGATTTACGGATACATTCGAGTTTCGACAGACAAACAAACCGTTGAAAACCAACGATTTGAGATAAATAATTTTTGCAAGCGTCAGGGAATACATGTGCAAGAATGGATTGAGGAAACAATTAGCGGCACGAAGGCGGTGGAGAAGCGGCGATTGGGCAAGTTGCTGAGACGTCTGCAGAAGGACGATATTTTGATATGTTCGGAACTGTCGCGCCTTGGTCGCAGCCTTTTTATGATTATGGACGTGCTTTCCGCCTGTATGAAAAAGAAAATACAACTGTGGACAATCAAAGATAATTACCGCCTCGGCTCGGACATTAGCAGCAAAGTTTTAGCTTTTGCTTTCGGACTTTCGGCAGAAATTGAGCGCAACCTAATTTCGCAAAGGACTAAAGAGGCGTTGGCACGGGCAAAGGCGGAAGGAAAACACATTGGTCGCATTCAGGGCAGTAAAAATAAACGAAATAAATTGACAGGAAAAGAGAAAAAAATACAGCAAC
>JAQVPY010000161.1 GCA_028701815.1 Bacteroidales bacterium
CTCTTCTTTTTTAGTGTCGAGGATGTCGATGTCACCCGGTTTTTTAGAGTGAGTAATACCAATATGTTCCGAATAGTCGTATGCTACCGGAGTTTTGTCGATATCTATCTCAAAGTCGTCGGGTGGGGCGACGATCTTGTTGGCGTCAGAGACTGAAGGGACGTAAGGAGCGATGATTGTAACCTGTTCGTCATAATCAGGTGTTTGTGCTGTAGTGACGGCGGCTGATGTGAATATTAGCAGTGTCGCAGATATTTTAACTATTAGGTTTTTCATGCGATAATATTATTATGTTTATTGTTCGTATTTATTGTATGGCGTCGAGTTTCGACTGAGCTTCTGATTTTAAATCCTCGCCGCTGTAGTTGTCTATTATGCTCTGAAGTGTCTGTTTAGCTTGAAACGTATTCCCCGTTTTCATGTATACGTCTGCAAGAAGGATAAAAGTTCTTGCCACCCAGAAGTCCTGAGTCTGATATTTGTCTATCAGTTCAAAAGCCTCCGTTTCAGCAGCGGTATAGTCCTCATTGATATATTTTATGAAAGAACAAAAATATTTTGCTTCCGCACCTGTTCCATCGTTACGTTTGTCGGATATCTTCTTGTAAGCATTATATGCTTCGTTGAACCTGCCGAGGCCATAAAGCGATTCGGCCATGGAAAGTTCCGCTTCGTCTTTAATTTCCTGTGGCGTAGTTGTGCGATTATAGATAGCAGTGCTTATACTTAATGTTTTATCGTATTCATTCAACGCCTTGTAGCATCTCATCAATTGTTCTTCGGAATTGTGTGCTACGTAATCATATTCTGTGTTTTTCGCGAGGTCCTCATAAATGTTGGCTGCGCTCCTGTAGTCTTCGTTATAGAAAAATATTTTCCCTAATTGTATCTTTGCGTTTTCAGCATAGAGAGTATTGTCGTATTCAGTCGCCGTCTGGTAATTTGTCAGCGCGTTGTCGTAGTCTTTTTCTACAAAGTAGCATTCTCCGAGGTAATAATATGATGTAGGGACGAAAGCTCCTTGTGGAAATCTGTCAAGATAGGTGATAAGCAGATTTTTAGCTTCCGTATATTTCCCTGCGACGAAGGTGTTTTGGGCACTCGAAAAGCTCATCGAGTCGGCTTCGGAGACACTAGTGATTATTTTCGCGGTGTTCTTGACAAAATCTAAATATTCATCGGTTTTGCCATCTTCAATATATATGTTCTTTAATGAGGCGAGAGACTCTCCTGCTTCAATAGTTCCTGGATACGACACAACAACGTCTTTCAGAGTGGCTATAGCCTTTTCGTAGTTGTCTGTGCTATAATAAAGCAGACCCAATTTCTGTTTTGCCTTAATAGCGAACGGACTTCTCGGGTATTCGGAGATGAGCAGTTGGTAGGAGGCGATAGCATTATCTGACTTATCCAGCACGGTGTACGTATTAGCCATTTCGTATATGGCATTACTTCTGAAGTAGGTAGATTCGGGCATAGAGACAATTTTGCTCAGCGTGTTTACTTTCCCGTGCAAGTCGCCAGTGGCACCCGTTGCGAGAGCTTTATAATAATAGGCGTAATCCACATTACCGTTGTTAAGTTTGATAGTATTATTATAAGCTTGGATTGCTTTTTTAAAATTCTGTTGTATAAAATTACAGTCGCCGGTTCTATTCCAGGCGTCGCACAGCAGTTTTGTATTTTTTTGATCTTCGGATTTAATATATCTCCGGAAGTATGTCTCTGCAGACGCATAAATCTTCTGCTTAAAATAGCAGTAGCCGATAGAGTATTCGGCTTGCGGGTAGATAGCGAGGTCGTATGCGGCAGGCAGGTCGAGAAATTTTTCAAACTCGATTATAGCGTTATCATACTGTTGCATTCTGTAGTAGCTTTCGGCTTCCCAATAGGTGGCGCCGGCGGCCATTGCTTTGTCGAGACCGAATTTTTGAGATTCTTTAAACAGAGGTATTGCCTCGGCGTAGTTTTGTTTATTAAAGGCGGCTAAAGCGCTCGAGAAGGTAATTTTTTGCTGGGCGAGTTTCAGCTCGGGTGTTTTTATTTCGACCTTATCGATATATGTCAGAGCGTTTTTATAATTTTTTGTTGCGAGAAACAGTTTGGCGAGGTAGGAGTGAGCTTCTTCGATGCCGTTAGGATTATCGCTTGTGTTGATATAGTTCTGAAGTGCTGATATGGCTTCGTTATAGGGGTCGAAACCGGTTTCATATACGATTTTAACATAATTGAGCAGAGAGGTCTCCTGTATCTGTTTATTGGAGTCAAGTTTATAAGCGTTTCTAAATGCGTTGGCAGCAAATTGTTTATTGTCGTTTTTTAGATTACAGAGGCCCACGTGGTAATAAGCGTTTTGTCCCAGCTCGTCGTTTTTAGCAGCGGCTTTTTCAAAATAAGGGAGGGCTTTTGAGTAGTTGTCTGAAACAAAATAGCATACTCCCATCTGATAATTTTGTTCTCTTGTGGGAGAAGTGGCGTTAGCCAGCATGAGAGACAATGCCGTATCATACTGGTGCGTATTATAATATGCATCGGCAACGATAAGATTTGTTTCAGCGTTATCTTTTTTATTTTTGGTTGCGGGTGTGTTTTTTGATAGAGCTATCACCTCTTCATATCTTTTTTGGATTGACAGTATTCTTAAGGCGTAATGTTTTGAGCTTGTTCCGAATTTGCTGTCGTCGAAAAGATTACGAAATGAATTTAATGCAGACTCGTAATTTCCGTCGTTATATGATATGTGTGCATAATAATAAGATGCGGCTTTGCCATATTGGGTGGCGGAGTCTTTGATTTCGAAAAACTGTTTTGCCGCCTTTCCCGTTTTATTTGTTTTCAGGTAGCAGTAGCCTGTATTGAAGAGATATTCTTCTTTCTGGTCGTCTGAGAGTTTCAGTATGCCTATTTTCTCATACATTTCGAGAGCGCCCTTATAATTTTTTTTGTCGAAACGCAGTCGCGCGAGTTCCCAGCGTGCCGATTGTACATTACAACTTTCGGGGTATTTGTCGATAAACTCCAGCAGATATTTCTCTGCGTGTTCGTTATTACCTATCTTTTTATTGCAGATACCGAGACAGTAAAGGGTGTTGGATTTTTCCGAGAATGTCTTTGCGGAGTTGTCGGAATATATCTCATTAAAAAGTTTCATTGAGGCCACATAATTACCTGTGTTAAACATTTCCTGTGCCTGGTAATATTTCGACTGTTCCAGTGTTTCTGTTTGAGCAAAAACCTGATATGCAACGAAATAGATAAAAATAGCGGTTATTAAGTATTTTAACTTCATAAGTAGACTTATTTTTCTTAATAACTACAAAATTACTTAAAAAATTGTTTTATGTCAACTATTACTGATGAATTTATCAACAATGGGGTATTAATAACTTAAAACGAAAAAGCGAACGTGAGTTCGCCTTTTCGTGCAGGATTTCTATAAGCGGGATTTTGTCGAGTCTTGTCATTAATCTAGGATACGGGTTGCCCCGTACCTCAATCTGTCCACCCCCCGGAATCGGGCGAGCAGCCCTTATCTCGTTAGAGAGTTCCGGTATATTTGACATTTCAACCCATAAGGTTTACCCAGCCGACTTGTCGCCAAGCCGACTCGTGAGCTCTTACCTCACGTTTTCACCCTTACCCTTGCGGGCGGTAATTTTCTGTGGCACTTGCTGTGTCTGTGCGACCCTTCCTGTTAGGAAGTATGGTGCTCTGTGTTGTCCCGACTTTCCTCTCCGGCAAAAAGCCGCAGCGACAAGACGAAATACTGCGTTGCAAAGGTATAAATTTTTTGTTATACCTGTCTTTTTTGGCAAAAAACCTTTATATTTGCAACAAAAATTTGCGTTATGACATTGGAAGAAGTTATCAATAGCGAAATTAAAAAAGCTATGCTTGCCAAAGAGGCAAAGCGTCTTGAGTCATTGAGAGCCGTTAAATCGGCGATATTGTTAATGAAAACAGATAAGAATACTACTGACGGCATCACCCCTGAAATGGAGATATCTCTCCTTCAGAAACTCGTCAAACAGAGAAAGGAATCGGCAGATATCTACAGGAGTCAGAATCGTGAAGATCTTGCCGACAACGAGCTCTCGCAGGCTGTCGTAATAGAGTCTTTTCTCCCGGCGCAGTTGTCGGAAGAAGAGGTCAGAGAGATCGTAAAAAAAGTGATTGTAAACCTTGGTGCCACCTCCATCAAAGATATGGGCAAAGTAATGGGTGCCGCATCCAAAGAACTCGCCGGCAAGGCTGAAAATAAGGTCGTCGCAGGTGTCGTTAAGGAGTTGCTGACTAAATAATCATGTTGTAATTTATTAATATTTAAAATAATTTTATTGAAATGAAGAAATTATTGTTATTTGCTTCGGCAGCAATTTTTATGTCGATGTCGCTGTTCGCTCAAGAAGAGGCGAAAGAGGAAAAAACGAAGGCTATGTTTTCACTGTTAAAAAAGAGAT
>JAQVPY010000022.1 GCA_028701815.1 Bacteroidales bacterium
TATAATTCAAAGGAACTCTCAGATTCCCTGTTTAAAGAGGCTGCTGCCGCTCAACTCAACGAATTTCAAGTGAGGAACGATACGCGCGAAAAAGAGCATAAACTGTCTATTCAGGAGACGCAATTGAAGCTTGGACACCGTATCCAATGGTCTCTGGGTGTTACCCTCTTACTGTTTGCTGTTGCAGTTTTCCTGCTTGTCAGGTTGACGTTGTTTCATATACGCCGTAATAAAGAATTAAAGGAAGTTGATAATATAAAGAATAAGTTTTTTTCTATTATCTCTCACGATCTTAAAAGCCCTATCATCGCTCAAAATAAAATGTTGGAACTGCTGACATCTAATTTTGATGCTATTCCCGACGATGTTAAAAAGCAACAGTGTACAACACTTCTGAATTCCTCTAAATCTACGTTGGAATTGCTGAATAATTTGTTGGATTGGTCTCGAATACAGACTGAACGAATGGTTTGCGAACCTGTCTGCGTGCCTATTATAGATGTTGTACGAGAGGCTTTGAGCGTGTTTACGATGCAAGCGGAAAACAAATCCGTCTCCTTCGTTGTAGAAGTCCCTGATGATGCTGTCGCCGAATGCGATAGAAATATGATACGTATAGTCTTTCGTAACCTTTTGAGCAATGCCGTTAAATTCTCTTATGAGGGTGGCACTGTGAAGGTGGTTGCGTGTCAGGACGAAAAAATGTGGAGAGTGTCGGTTATCGATTGTGGTACAGGAATGAGCTGTGAGCGATTAGATTCGTTGTTTAAACTTAATGCAAATAAATCCGTCGCGGGGACAGGTAATGAAACCGGCACCGGCCTCGGACTGATAGTATGTAAGGAACTGACGGAACTCAACAACGGCAAATTATTAGTTGAAAGTGAAGAGGGTAAGGGAACAACAGTAAGTTTTACATTAAATATGGCAATATGACAGAAGAAAAGAAAAATATACGGGTGATAATAGTTGATGATCATCAATTGTTTCGCATAGGGATTAAAGGAATTCTTACAGAAGATACCGGAATAGAAGTCGTCGGGGAAGCGGCCTCTTCTCAAGAATTGTTTACTTTATTGCCGGATATCGATACTGATATCGTTCTTCTGGATATTATTCTCCCTGAACTCTCGGGTATTGTGATAGCTGAGCGTCTGCGTAAAGATTATCCTGAAATTAAAATTCTGGTGTTGTCTTCGGAAAGTGACAGGAGAACTCTTTCAGAATTGGTTACCATAGGCATTGATGGCTTTATCGGAAAAGATCTTCCCCGGGAAGAACTGATTAAAGCTGTTACGGATGTTGCTAATGGATCGGAATATTATGGCCGTGATATTGCTCGTATTATTCACTGCATCCGTGTGTCAAAACGTGATGTCTCCGATGATGTTTTTACTTTGCGTGAGAAAGAGATAATACAGTTGAGTATTAAAGGTCTCCAGGCTAAGGAAATTGCCGACAAATTAAATATTAACGTGGGCACGGTTAATGTTCATAAAAACAACATATTTAGGAAATTAGGCATCAATAATTCAGTGGAATTAGTGAACTATTGTTTAAAAAACGGGATAATACATATTTAAAACACAATATCTTTACTCCTACAGATGATAGCGCTTTTCGAATTGTGACAGTCGCTCGCTTGTAGAAATAATATATTGATATGGAGGTAACTCCTTTTTCCTTTTTATTCGGCGGGCTTTCTGTGGGTCGTTGCGAATCAGATCTGCAAACTCGTCATTTGTAGAGAATGTAAACATGCTGTTGTTTATGTAATAGAAGAAATATTTGTTACTTTTTCCCTGAATTCCGTTTGTATAAATCATAATTGAGACGGATTCTGTTCCGCCGGCTTTTGATATTTCGACGACGCCCCTGACTGTCTTGTTGACGATTTTGCCGTTGACGGCACCTATGCTTATGGGCTCTTCTGTGTAGAAGATTTTTCTTTCATTATCCCATTTAAGGTCGGCTCGAGAAATAATCAGTGACGACTTTAATATTTCAGGTATTTCGGAGGAGCTGCCGAAATTAAGCATGTCGTTATAGTATTTGTTATATGACTTGGCAGGCATAATATACGACAGGTTTTGCAGGTATCGTGTCTCGTTGTACGGTAGATTCCAGTCTGTCGCCGTGAGGTCTGCTGCCAGTATATTTAGAGCTTTATCATTGAAGTGGAAGTTGAGGAACATCGACAGAGACAATACAAGCTCGTCGTTATAGATATTATATCTCAAATCTCCGGTAAGCGGACAAGACACACGTCCGAGTTTTTCGAAGATGTCGAAGATGCCTGAGCCCTCCATATTACAGTTTGCCGCGTCGAGGGTGATATGTTTGGGTGCGTTGTGTACGTTGATTGCAGCGGTGTCCGTAATACAATATTCGTTGCCTTTGAACGACAAGATACCGTCGATATCGAAGATGCATTTATCGGGCGTCTTTTTCTTTGTCGACAGGAACACCGGATATATCATGGCTCCCGGGTTGGAGATGTTTAATCCTGAGAATATCTCTTTGCCCTCGTCGGATTTAACGTTTTTGTTGACGGGGAGCCTTAAATTATACGGGTTGGCACCCGAAGACAACTGTACCCATGTCTCGTTGGCGAAGCACGCCTGTTTCAGCCTGTAATAGCCGTTGAGGTTTATATCGGATTTCTCGTTAGTGACGGTTATGGCGCCTTGAAAGTCCACTACCGGATTTAATGGGAGGGGATTTATCTCGGAGATGCGTGCTTTGCCGGTGACGGTTTCTGCGGTGCCGGTGACAGCCTCCATAAATATCGGGGTTACAGTCTTGGTGATGTCAATATAATTGTAATATCCCGAACTGGTAAATTGCGAGCGCGATTTAATTGTCGCGTCAGCGTCGTATAATGTGTGATAACGCTTTTCTCTATTTATCACTATATGACCTTTCGATATCGGCATCATGGCACCGCCTACGCTTATTACCACTGACTTGCCGGGGGGAAATATTGCTGCGTCGGAGACTTCAATAAATTCGATTCCCTGTAATGTCAATGATGAAGTTAAACAGTCATATTCTCCTCTCTGACTGAAAAATTCGAGCCCTTCGGCTTTTTTACTGGTAGATTTGACTAAATATTTTGTCGGCGGGGTATCCAAATGGATGTATATCGCGGAGTCTGCTTCCGGGGTGTTAAGATAATTGACGTCCCCTAAAACGAGCTCGTTGCGAGGTATATCCCATAAGAATCTATCGTATTTTGTTATATAGGCGTTTTCTTTAAAGGCTATCTCTGCCTTCTCCTCGACTTTAGCGGTAAAAAACCCCCTCTTCTGTTCGACATCCATATAAACGCTGAAATTATCTGCTTCGACTGAAGTATATTTACCGTCTGGCAGATAATAGTCGAAACTGCATGAATCTGCCGTGAAGACCTTCTGTTTAAGCATAAAGTCGCCGGAGGTGATTTTTCCCTGTCCGTTGATTAAAGTGCCACCTGCGCTCATCTTTTCGGGTGAATATCTTAATTCTCCGTCGAGTTGTAACAAGTTATTATATAGTTTATAAGGTTCGCCGCCTATGGTGTTAAAAGACATGGTGTTAGAAGCTATATCCCATAGCATGGAAGAAGTGGAACCTTCCACATCAGGGTATTCCGTTTCGCCTACCTGCGCTTCTATGAGCACTCTGTCGACGATGGCAAATGCAGAGTCGGGGTATAGCATAAAATCTGCCGATTTCAACTCCGCCGTTATATAGTCGAGTTTTCCGTTGCCTCTGAAGCAGTCGTTGCTGAGGGTGACCGTGTTATAGAAACGTCCCTTGCCACTATAAATGGGCTGTCCCCCCTCAGGCATATAATGAACGAATCCTAACGATAAATCCGGCATCACGGTAAGCGACTCCTTGATATCTTCAAAGATTCCCGCTGACACAAGTTTCCCTTTGAGCAAAATATTTTCGGGAATGAAGCCCCTTAAGCTGTCGACAGAGAATGGGTCAAGCAGAAAATAAAACCGGTCTCTCGCGTATACTCCATTGCAGGTAGTAGTCTTATCATAGTATACAAAGGCCGAGTCGTTGCAGATAAAACGCGGGTATTCGGGATAATCCATGTTGCCCGATTTGTTAAAAGGCATATTTATCTCCAGAAATCCGGAAAGATTCTGAATAGGGGAGTTTATCTTTTTAACGACAGGAAGCCCTTTGATATCGTATTCGTCGGTTGTCACAAAAAAAGACATGGAGTCTATACTTGCTAAATCGAATTTATTGCGGTGATAGTCTAAAACGCCCGAATTTACATAATAGTCCACAAATCCAGCCTGCAGATATCCTGCGAATTCAATATTCATCTCTTCTCTGACGGATACTTTATTGCCATAAGGGAAAAGGATGACGTTGTCTTTTTCATTGAAGGTGATACTTGATACGCCGTTGATGGTAAGAAGGTCGTTGTCGAGGTTCAGAGAGCCGTTGTCACCGCTCTTTACAAAAGAATAAATACTTATGATATCGTAATCTTTTTTCTCGCTATAGGCATAAACGTAGTCGAAAAGCTTTTGGTTGACGCTGATTTTATCGTTGGTGAGATCATATTTTATGAGTTCGAGGTTGGCAAAGAGCAGCAGGTTGGTCTTTATCTGTTCAGCACTCTTTTTACAATAGTCGACATATTCGTAAAGATAGAATTCGTTTCCGGCCTTTTTCGTGTATTGGAAGAGGGTGATTATGGAATTTATTCCATCGGCTGTCTCAAATTCTCTGAATCTTTTCTTAGAGAAGAAGTTATTTGATTCAAAAAAAGCCGTCCCCTCATGGGTAAAAGTGCTGGAAGGAGTGAAGTCGATGTGATCGCTGCCCTGTGTCCATACGATGTTGTCGCAGTAAATGTTTATTTTATGGTATTTGCTTTTAAAGGGCGGGGCGCCGGTGTTCTCGGGGTCTCCGTTTATTGTCAGCTTACTTTGGATGTTGTTGTCGACTAAGGTATCGAACGAATATTTCATAACGACGTTGTCGTGAGAGATGGTGTCGTTTTGGGTGAACATAACGAATGAGGCGCGACTTGATATGCGGGAGTTTCTGATATTAAAGCGTTTCGATTTAAATACGGCCAACAGCTTTTTGTTGCGGTAGACATCTATTTCTGCTTTGTCTTTTTCGTCGCCGAATCCGATTATTTGGGAGCCTTCGATAGCGAATCTGCCTGTAAAATTTATGTTGGGGAAGATGTCTTTTATCTCGAAGATGTTCTCCGAATGCATGGTGAATTTAGGGTATCGTGCGTTAGTGCCCTTAGCTCTTTGCAGACATTTGTCGGTGATTTTTCCTGTGACGAACTTTCTGCCAAGATATTTCGTATGATAAAGGTTTACCGAGTCGACGACGATGGAGGTGTTGTCGAGAGTGATAGAGTATCCGGACGGTAATTTTGCATAGAGGATATCTTTGTCGAAGCCGGCTTTCTGCCAGTCTATTACACCCTTTTTTCCGCTAAAAATGCCCGTAAGGAAGTTTATTTTTCCTGAGCACTCATGAATGATGATGCTGTCATTATCTGGACATACGAGGTCGGCATTTTCAAAGACGATGAGAGGTATCTGTTGGTTTGATAATTCGATGCTGATTTTGTCGGCATCTTCGAGTTGCCAGCGGCTATATAAGGTGTGGGCGACGATATTGTGTCTGAAAAGGTCGTCCCAAAGTTTGAAGTCCTGTGCGGAGAGTGGGCTCCGACAGACATGTTTTATCCAGGATTTGCAGTCGCTCAGCTCGTATTGCGACAGGATCATGCCTTCAAAGGCGGTGATAAATGCTGCAGTCTCGTTGAACTTGTTGTCTTTTGCGACGAGACAATTCAGGCCGTTGCATAATTCGGCTGCGAATTTGACATCGCATCTCTCGTCTCTGACAATTTTACCGAAAGAATTTTTCAAAGAAGTCACCTCTTTCTTGTCGACATTTTTTCCGAGGATGTCGGCGTAATTGTTAAAGGCGACTTGTAGGGAGTCGCCCGGAGCGAACAAGGGAATTTCCGACTGCGCTTTTATGATGCAGCAGCTGATAAAGAGCAGTAGAGCGAGGGCAAATCGTTTCATATTACATGGCGATCACTTGTTGGCACAATTTAATGGCCTCCGCATCACCGGTATGTTTGCCGTCGGCATCGGAGAGCTTAACGGTATTAACCCAATTGTAGCCTTCCGGTTTTGCAGCGGACATCTTTATGACGATATTAAGCGGAGTGACTCCTACATCATTTGTGAAATTGGTGCCTATTCCGAAGGAAATCCTGATTTTGCCATGACAGAAGTCGCGAATCTCTTTTACCTTGTCGGGAATCAGAGAGTCAGAGAATACTATCGTCTTGGTTGTCGGGTCAATGCCGAGTTTTTTATAATGATTTATTGTCTTTTCTGCGAAGATGATAGGGTCACCGGAGTCGTGACGTACGCCATCGAACAACTTAGCAAATTTCATATCGAAATATCTGAAGAACAGATCGGAGGTAAATGTGTCAGCTAAAGCTATCCCAAGGTCGCCGCGATAGATGTCTATCCAATGCTCCAAAGAGAACATGGTAGCCATCTTAAATCCATATTGGGCGGCGTGAAACATAAACCATTCATGGGCCTGTGTCCCCATGGGGGTGATGTCGTATTTGTGGGCAAAATGGACGTTAGATGTCCCCAAAAAAGTATGATCGTCGGAGTATTTCTTTAAGGTCTGTATGATTTCGTCGTGATTGTGATAGGAATATCTGCGGCGGGTGCCAAAGTCGGAAACTCTGATACCTATGGATCTGTAAAATTGCATTTTTTCGTCAGCATTCCTTCTTATCTCGTTTTCCGGCAAGATGGGCTGTCCCGTGAGCTGGAAGAATAATTCCGAGATGAGGGCCATAAGAGGAATCTCCCATAAGATAGTCCTGTACCAGAGTCCCTCTATAGACACTTTTAAGTCGCCGTCAATGCAACTTGCATATACCTCGCTGGCGTCAAATCTGTAGCCCGCAAGAAAATCAAGGTACGCCGGATCGAGAAAATCACAACGGCTTAGGATAAATTCTTTCTCTTCTTTTTTTAGTTTCAGAGTCTGTAATTCGCTGATGGCTTCTTTTAAAATTATGTCAAATCCGTCAGGAAATTTTGTTCCTCCACGATTGATAAATTCATACCGTGCGTATGCACGCGGAAATAAATTTATTACCGCCTTCTGCATGGTGAATTTGTAAAAATCGTTGTCTAAAATAGATGTAATCATTTCAAACTGTTTTTTTATTAATAATAACGCCTTCCGGCTAATTTTTAATGTCTTCGAATTTATTTAATGTGATGGCGCCATTTTCATCAATCTTTGCGTATGTGAAATGCGTCATCCAGTCGCCCAAAATCACAATCTTGGCTTTGCTGTCGGGCATGTCTGCAAATACCGGCACATGGCGATGCCCGAAGATAAAATAGTCTATGTCAGGTGCCTCTGCTGATTTTTTTACGGCATATTTGTATAATAACTCGTTCTCTAAGATGATTTCGACGTCTTTGCCTCGCTCAAGACGCTTAATATATCTGTGCTTGTCGGAGAGCAAAAGCCCTATTCTGACACCGATATCCGGATGCAGCCATTTGAAGATGAACTGGTTGACTTTCCCGTCAAAAATTCTAAGAAGCAGCTTGTAAAAGATGTCGTCAGGACCTAATCCGTGACCATGACCGAGATGAACATTCTTGTTGCCTATCATGATAGTTTCGGGGTCGCTGTGATATATTATACCGATCTCTTCTTTTAGATAATTAAACTCCCAGATGTCGTGGTTGCCACGGAACAGGTGAACGTTGATGCCGATATCGACTAATTCGGCTATCTTGGCAAGGATTCTTACGTAGCCTTTAGGGACTACCTTCGAATACTCAAACCAAAAATCGAAGATATCGCCGAGTAAATAGATCTCTTTGGCGTCTTCTTTTACAGCATCCATCCATCTGATAATAATTTTCTCACGGATCAATGAAGATTCGTGGTCGGGTATTCCGAGGTGAAAATCAGATAAAAAGTAAAAATTTTTCTTGCCGTTTTCTGACATTAGCGTGATTTTTTATCGCGCTTCAAAGATAGCTCTATTTTTTCTAAATAAAAAATATTATCTTTGAAGCGTTTTTTAGAATAAATAAAATCGAATACATGAACAAAAACATTTTAAGATTCCTGATGCTCCTTTTTATTATGTTGCTCGCATCACCATGTCTATCTCAAAAGATGTTTCTGGTAAAAAAAACCGGAACTAAACATAATATGAAGTATTTTGTAGGCGATAACATCTCGTTTAAATATTGTGATGACGGCACCTGTTATAAGGTCGACGGCAAGATAAACAAGTTAAACAGTGATGAAATGGTCGTCAATTATGATCAGATATATAAGTTAGATAAGATAAAAACCGTTTATATTAAACGCAGTCTGCTGAGAAATGTGCAATTGGCTGTTGCAGGCGGGAGTGCGGCATACCTTGGCTTTACACTTTTTAGAGATACTTTTAACCCTGAGGGAGAACGGTTCCGCCCTGTCGACTATGCCGTGCCTTCCGGACTACTTGGCGTTTCTTTAGGCACATGGTCACTGAATAAACAAAGATATCATCTGTATAAAAAGGAGAAATACAGTTACGAAGTGCTGGACTTTAATTTTAATGCTATTGAAACTTCTCGTTGAAGCAGGTCTGTATACTTCCTATCAGAATGTCACCCTCGTTATCGTGCAATTTGGTGTGCATCGGAAGATAGTATATCGGTAATTCGCTGAGAATGGGAGCAAAAACAGGCGCTTTTAACCTCATGGCATCTTTTTCAGTGGTGACTATTACTTTCCTGTTGCCATAGTTGTTGTGGAATTTTTCAACGATCATATTCAACTCTTCAAGAGAATATTCGTGATGGTCGTCGAACTCTATGAAGTCCACGTCGTCGAAGATCGTTTTGAGCTTTCCAAGAAACCAGTAACTGTTGGCTATCCCTGCAAAACATATAGCTGTGGTATACTTTTTCTCCGTGAGATCTATCGGCTTGCTTTTTTCAAAAGGCAGGAGGGGGGAGTAGACGATATATGAGGTGAGGAGGGTCTGATGCTCGTCGTTGATATGCAGATGCTCGTGTAAGGAACGTATGGTGATGGGGGAAATTACCTTTTCACATTTTGTTACTATAACTATGTCGGCCCGCTTGGCTCCCGACACAGGCTCTCTGAGACGTCCCACGGGCAACATGCTGTCACTGCCGTACGTGTCAAAATAATCGGTGAGAAGGATGTTTACATCGGGCTTTACATAGCGGTGCTGATACGAGTCGTCAAGTAATATTATCTGCGTCTCGGGAAAAAGCTCCATGATCTTTTTTATCCCCTCACAACGGTTTTCCTGTACTGCAATATGGATGTGACTGAATTTTGAGGCGAACTGCAATGGCTCGTCGCCGATTTCTTTGCTCGTGTCAGTGCTCTTGCATATTCTGAAACCTTTCGTTTTTCGGCCATAACCACGACTGAGAATGGCAACTTTATATTTGCCCGACAACTCTTTTACTAAATATTCAGTTAACGGCGTCTTGCCGGTTCCTCCCGCCGAAAGATTTCCTATGCCTACAACTAACACATTGTCAAAAGACGTCTCTTTCAGCAGACCGATGTCAAAAGCTATGTTGCGGAGCCTGACACCTGCTCCGTAAAGCCACGCGATGGGAAATAGCAATACTTTCTTCTTTGCCATGTCGTTTTTTTGTTTGCAGAGTGGTTTATTTTATTTAAAGCGACATGCAAAGTTATTACTTTATTTTATTTAAATCAACTTTATTTGAAAAATAAGATTGAAATTAAGTATTTTTTTTTACTTTTGCAAATAAATTGGTAAATAAGATTTTTTAGTATTATGGCAAAAAAGAAAGAAACTGTAACGCCTGAAGAAAAAGTTGAAAAGAGCGTTGATAATACTGTGGTTTATACTACCCATGAAAACACCGTAGTGGTGCCGGATGTAACAATCGAAAAGAAATTGGAGTCGCTTTACGGCGTTCAACTTATAGATTCTAAAATAGATAATATCAGAATCGTAAGGGGCGAATTGCCATTGGAGGTTCAGGATTTGGAAGATGCTATAATAGGTATGGAAACCCGTATCGGAAATTATAAAATGGATATTATAGCTCAGAAGTCCGCAATGGAAGAGCAACAAAATAATATCAAGGAAGCTGAAATTCTGATGAAAAAGTATGACGATCAAAGAATGAATGTCAGAAATAATCGCGAATACGATTCCTTGACAAAAGAGATCGAGTATCAGTCTCTCGACATCCAACTCTCCAATAAAAAGATTGCTGATGCTGAAAAAGAAGTCGAAAAACTGACTCAGAATATCGAAATAGTAACCAAAAACCTCGCAAAGGAAAGAGAAGACCTCGCTATTAAGAAAAGCGAACTCGAGAATATTGTCATTGAAACCGAAAACGAAGAAAAAATCCTTCTCCAACTGCTCGAGGAACATAAACAGTTTATCGAAGAAAGATTGCTCGCTGCTTATACGAAAATTCGCAAAACGGTTCGTAACGGTTTAGCTGTCGTTTCCATCGAGAGAGATGCCTGCGCCGGATGCTTTAATAAAATTCCGCCCCAGAGACAACTTGATATTAAAATACATAAGAAGATAATCGTCTGCGAATCCTGCGGAAGAATTCTTGTGGATAATGATATCGCCTCCGAGGTGCAAAATAAAATAGATGAGGAATTAACAAAAAAAGAGGCTGAATAATCAGCCCCTTTTTTTGTCGGTGTGCTATCGGTTACTATTTGATCGCAATGCTCTTGTTCTTTGCATTGACTGTAACTTCTCTCTTTGGAAGTATTACTTCCAACATCCCGTTTTCATACTTTGCATCAATCTTGTCTTGATCTATGTCGTCTGAAAGATTGAATGACCTTTCAAAAGCACAGTAACAAAATTCCTGACGGATGTAATTTTTTGTCTTATCACATTTTTCGTCTTTCTTTTCAGTTGAAATAGTCAATACGTCATTGTTCAAGGCAATCTTGAAATCGTCCTTGTCTTTTCCCGGAACAGCTACTTCAATCACATAGTCCTTCTCATTCTCAACTATGTTTACTGATGGGGTTAGATTCTTTTGAGCTTTGTTTAAACTTGAAGTGAAAAAATCATCAAAAATATCCGAAAAGGTCATCGGGTAATTCATAGGGTCGTTAAATTTTACAAGTTTCATAATATCCTCCGTTTTTTAATTGTTTATCTTTTGTTTCGTGCCCGTTATTAATCGAACACGTCTTCCATTAAACAATTAATATGCCATCGTAAAATGTGTGACAAAACGGCATACATGAAGCTTTTTGACATGACAAAATGTCAGTATCCATATTTTGTTTTCCATCTCATACGGAGGAATTTTCGATGTTCTTCTTCTCTTGGGTTCTGTTGCGGGTTATAGAAGACAGTACCACTGACGCTATCGGGAAGAAATTCCTGTTCTGCGAAGTTGTTGTTGTAAGCATGGGCGTATTTGTAGTCTTTGCCATATCCGATATCTTTCATCAGTTTGGTGGGGGCGTTTCTCAGATGCAGTGGTACCGGAGGAGTTCCGCCCGCTTTTCGTATAGTTTCTTGTGCCATGTCAATAGCAACACATGCCGAGTTACTTTTGGGAGAACAGGCGAGATAGATGGCTGTCTGTGCGAGTATGAGTCGAGATTCAGGAAATCCTATTTTCATAACGGCTTCAAAACAGGTGTTGGCAAGCAATAAAGCGTTAGGGTTGGCGTTTCCTATGTCTTCAGATGAGAGAATGAGCATTCTGCGCGCAATAAATTCAGGAGCCTCGCCGCCTTCAATCATCCGTGCAAGCCAATATACGGCACCGTTGGGGTCGCTGCCACGTATCGACTTTATAAAAGCGGAGATGATGTCATAATGCATTTCTCCATTTTTGTCGTATATAGCGAGGTTCTGTTGGATCGTCGACAGCACCATGTCGTCGTTTATGGTATATTCCGTCTGTTGCGGATCCGATTGCGAACTATTGGCAACTACGAGTTCTATGGCGTTCAGCAATTTTCTCGCGTCGCCGCCAGAGACGGTCAGCAGTGCCGACGTTTCTTCAAAGGTTATCTTTTTGTGAAATTTGTTTGATAGGTGGTCGCCGGCTCTTTTTATTAAAACGAGGAGGTCGTCTTTTGACAGCGGTTGCAGAATATATACCTGACAGCGGGATATCAGCGGAGAAATAACTTCAAATGATGGGTTCTCAGTGGTGGCGCCTATGAGTGTAATTATTCCTTTCTCTACGGCGCTGAGCAAAGAATCCTGTTGTGACTTGCTAAAACGATGGATTTCGTCGATAAATAAAATCGGACCGTTTTCGTATTTAGCGGCGTCTATAATGTTACGCACATCTTTAACGCCTGAACTTACGGCGCTCAGAGAATGAAACGGGCGCTTCAGCGCGTCAGCAATGATTAGTGCAAGTGTCGTTTTGCCGACTCCTGGAGGTCCCCATAGTATTATAGAAGGTAAAACTCCGGCATCAAGACTACGTCTTAAAACAGCGCCTTCTCCAATGAGATGCTCCTGTCCGATGTATTCGTCTAAGCTCTTTGGTCTTAATTCTTCCGCAAGTGGGGGAATAAACTGCATTATTTTTTTTATGCAAATGTAGCTAAAAATTATTCAAAATATTCTCAAGGTATCAAAAAACTTCATACCTTTGCAACGTAATAATAATAAAAAAATTAAGACATGGCTTACGTAATTTCAAAAGATTGTTTAGCATGTGGAACTTGTAAAGACGAGTGCCCTGTTGAAGCTATTTCAGAAGGTGAAATCTATAAAATTGATCCGGATCTTTGTATGGAATGTGGCTCATGCGCAGCAGTTTGCCCCGCAGAAGCTATTCATTTGGCAGAATAATTCCATCTTGAATTAAAAGAAAAAGCCCGTAGTAATACGGGCTTTTTTGTTTTATCAAAAAAATAACCTACCTTTGTAATCACGTTTTCTGAAAAAGGTCTCTTGATTTATGATGCCTGATAGGAGAATATTTATACCTAAATTCGTATGAAAGTTAAAAAAGTTTATAAAGATATTCTGAAATTTATTTTCTTTTTAGGAATTGGCGTTTTCCTGATCTGGTGGTTTGTTAGAAAACTTACCCCACAAGAAATAGACGAGATTTTTGCCGCCTTGAAAAATGTTAATTATTGGTGGCTGCTGCTCGGTATCTTTTTTGGCATTTTGAGCAATGTGGCGCGAACCTCGCGTTGGATTACTCTAATTGAACCCATGGGCTATAAGTTGCGCTATCATAATGTGTTTATGTCGGTACTCATTGCTTATCTTGCCAATCTCGCCGTGCCGCGACTCGGCGAACTTACACGCTGTGGAACCCTCGCCAAATACGAAAAGGTGCCCTTCGAGAAATCGTTCGGTACCGTTATCGCCGAACGTGCTTGTGACCTTATCGTGTTCGGAATCCTCTTCGTTCTAAATATAGCTATACAGTTTAATAACCTGCGCGAATATGTCAATGAAAAAATACTCGGCAGAATTTCTACCGACGCTGTTGTGGAAAAAGGTTCTTCCCCGGTCTTGTGGATAGTGGTCGGCGTTATCGTCCTGCTATGTGTCGCGGTGGTTGTCTTTGTTAAATGCCTCCCTGATAATAAAATTTCGATTAAAATAAAAAGTTTGATAAAAGGTCTTTTCGATGGATTAAAGTCGATAATTCACCTTAAACGGCCATTTACGTTTATCTTTCACTCCCTTTTGCTATGGGGCTGCTATTTAATGATGACCTTTGCCGCTTTTAAGGCGTTGCCGGATACTGCGCTTCTTGGTATGGATGCCGCTATGTCTTCACTCGTCTTCAGCACCATAGGTGTTATCCTCGTGCAGGGCGGAATAGGAATTTACCCGATTATTGTGGCTGAAGTGCTTACCGTTTACGGCATCACCTCTGCCATAGGCTATACTATGGGCTGGATTATATGGACCAATCAAACGGTGATTGTAATACTCGGTGGAATTTTATCCCTTTTTATATTGCCGCTTGTTAATAAACAGAAATATGATGCAAACGAACCGACTTCTGTCACTCAATGATATTATCAGTTGTCTGAAGGGAAAGAAAGTGGTCTTTACAAACGGCTGCTTCGATATTTTACATGTGGGTCATGTCGAATATCTTTCAAAGGCTAAGACCCTTGGTGAGGTACTCGTAGTAGGTCTCAATAGCGATGCTTCGGTGAAACGCCTTAAAGGTGATGACAGACCGATTAATAACCAGAACGCCCGTGCGACAGTGCTGCTCGCCTTGAGATGTGTCGACTATGTCGTATTCTTCGATGAAGATACCCCACAAAAATTGATAGAGGCTATTAATCCCGACGTTCTGGTAAAGGGTGGCGACTATCGTCGCGAAGATATTGTCGGCGCCGACTTCGTCGAGAATAATGGGGGTAAAGTCGTTATCGTTCCACTTGTGAAAGGCTATTCTACTACAAATATTATTGATTCTCTTAATACTTCTTCTAATGGTAAAAGATAAAACTGTTTTTGTGTGTTCCAATTGTGGACAGGAAAGCGTGAAATGGCTCGGAAGGTGCCCGAGTTGCAACGAATGGAATACCTTTGTGGAAGAGGTGATCAGGGTAGATGCCAAAACTAACAGAAATTTTAATACGAAAACGGTATCCGTCCCCGTGAAAATAAACGATATTACAGTTGAAGATAATGAGGCGCGAATTATTAGCGGCGACCATGAATTCGACCGTGTCCTCGGCGGCGGTATCGTTAAAGGATCTATTATTCTTGTCGGTGGCGAGCCCGGAATAGGTAAATCGACGCTTATGCTGCAACTTGCCGTGAGACTTAATACATGCAAAATATTATACGTCAGTGGTGAGGAGAGTAAATCGCAGATAAAGATGCGGTACGATAGAATAAGTTCCGAACCATGTGATAATGTATATCTCCTTAATGAAACGGATGTCGATATTATCTTTGAACATGCCGAAAAGCTCGACCCCGATATTTTAATTATCGACTCGATTCAAACAATATATAACAAGAATCTGGAGTCTTCTGCCGGCACCATTTCGCAGGTACGCGAATGTACCGCTCGTTTCCAGCAGTATGCTAAAACTACCCAGACACCGGTGTTTTTGGTGGGACATATCACTAAAGACGGTACTATCGCAGGCCCGAAAGTGCTCGAACATATTGTAGATGTAGTTGTTATGTTTGAAGGAGAACGCAATTACGGATACAGGATGCTGCGTACAGTGAAAAATCGTTTCGGATCCGCTTCTGAACTTGGCATTTACCTTATGCAACAAAACGGTCTCGTCGAAGTTGACAACCCTTCGGATATCCTTATATCTAAAAATACGATGAATCTTAGCGGCGTCAGCCTCGCTGTAGTTATGGAAGGCTTGCGCTCCATTATCATTGAAACGCAGGCTCTCGTCAGCTCTTCCGCTTATGGCAACGCACAGAGAACTACCAATGGGTTTGATTACAGACGCCTAAATATGCTCCTCGCCGTTCTGGAAAAACGTTGCAATTTTAACCTCGCCTCTAAAGATGTGTTCTTTAATATTACGGGGGGACTGAAGATTGATGACCCCGCCGTCGACCTTAGTGTCGTATGTGCTATCCTCTCTTCTCTCGTCGATATGCCACTCAATCATGAGTGCTGCTTTGCTGCCGAAATAGGCCTCTCCGGAGAACTGCGCCCCGTGCCTCATATCGAGAAACGTATAGCCGAAGCAGAAAAATCAGGTATCGGTAAAATAATCGTTGCCGGCTACGGCCTTAATAAACTCTCGCTTACAAATAAGAAGATAGAAGTCGTCGGATTAAACCGTATTGATGAGGTGTTTAGACACCTTTTCGGTTAGATGTCTCGCAGGCTAAACGGCAGCTGCTTTTTTTCTATTGCCTAATGCCACAAACACCAGGTACAGTAAGCAAGCTATAGTTACAATAAACGCATATTTTTCATTGAAATTAGCTGCTAAACCCGTCAACAACGGAACAAATGCCGCTCCTACAATAGCTGTTGTCATCAATCCTGAAATTTCGTTGGAAAGAGCAGGATATTTGTCTATACACATCGAGAATATCAACGGGAAGATGTTTGCAAAACCTATCCCTATGAGTATGAAACTCATCCATGTGGTGATAGGGTTGTAAGGGAAGAAAAGCATAATGTTGCCGAGCATTGAAATTCCTATGGTGATAAATAGAAATGTGTTAGGCTTGATCTTTCTCAAAGTGATGCCTCCAAGTAAGCGGCCGACGAACAGAGCAATAATAAGAACGATATTGGCGGTTGCCGGAGGAAGATTGGTGGCTCCATCTAATATTGATGGAATGCGATTAAACATGGAAGCCTCTGCCCCGCAGTAAAAGAATATCCCGAGGAACATCATCAGAATATAATGGTTTTTGAGTGTCCCGAGACATTTCCCTAATGTCGTCGGCTGTTCAATGTTTTGAGTGTTTTGACTGTTGGGGACGAAGAATATTACGCATAACAGTGTTATTATAAGTACTATGGCAAATATTGGGAATATTATGCTGAAACCGGTATCAATAGGACCGTCTGCGCCAGCTAAGGTTAATGGTAGAATGCCCCCCAGCGTGAACGCGTATGCTACAGTCGCGGTGATGATGCCGCCAAGGATGACAAGAATGGATGTAGATAAAGTCCCTATGGCTTTTACTGCCTGAGCAAAAGACAGATTACTGGAATATCTGCCTTCCGGCGACACGTCTCTCATGAGCGGATTGCCGGAGACCTGTAATATCGTTGCGCCGGCACCCATCAGGAGTACGGCAAGCAAGATCACTGTGAAACTGAAAGAGAAAATAGGTAAAAAAGTCCCTATGAGGAATAAAATGAGCCCTGTAATGAGCATTTTTTTCTTTCCTATTTTCGATTGTAATACGCCGGTAGGCACTGATAGTACGCCAAACATAATCATCCCCGAGAATGACACCAACGAGGCGGTAAAAGGGGTTACCTCAAAAGCTTTCTGAATAATGGAGACTAACTGTCCGGCCGCGTCGCCAAAACCCATAGCAAGGAAAACGAGGAAAATAGAGAATACTGATAACGATTTTTTCATATCTTTTTTAGGTTTATTTACATTGTTACATGCTGACTTATTACAAAATACAGCAGCCATATAAGGATAAAGAATACCAGAATATATAGGCCTGATTTTAACATTCGTTTTACAGCAGAGTTTTTTTCTTTGTTGGCATTGGGGCAATAAGTTATTGTTCCGCTGTCGTCGGCTATAGTAAGGTCAATTCTGCGGCCAAAAACCAGCGGATAGTTGTTTTTAATATGTCCTGCGGGGAATCCGAATAAAACAGGGTAGTGGTAGTCTTTTACGTGTTCGTAGATGATTTCTTCAGCAGTCTTTCCAAAAGGCTCGGTGTTTTCCCTCGTGCTCATATCGCCGATGATGAGTCCTTTTAGTGATGCGAGTTTACCGCTTTTTTTTAGACCGACCATCATTCTGTCGATATTATACTGATATTCGTTGACGTCTTC
>JAQVPY010000162.1 GCA_028701815.1 Bacteroidales bacterium
AGAATCCGATAGAGACATCTTCCCAGCTGCCATAAAAATTTTCATAGCTCAGGGAATCTGATTCGTCAAATTTATAGCTTTCGTTTTGGTAATAAAGTTTGTAATAATATTTTATATCCTTATCAAATTCAGGGAAGGAAAACTCATAATCAAAAAATCCCGACGAAGATTGAGAGGCAGAAGGGAGGGTAACACCTTCAATGGGAGCGTGTGTAAGGTCCATTTCGATTGCGACCTCTTTCCCCTCGGGGAAGTTTGTCATAGGGTCAAATAAAAAATCATGGTTGCTATTGCAAGCAACAGCGACCATGATTATGATAAACATTTTAGCAAAAATATATTTGTTAAAAGTCATTATTGCGTTTTGTTAAGACAACTTATGAATAACAAGTCCGCTACGCAATTTAGGTTCGAACCAAGTCGTTTTCGGAGGCATAATATTTCCGGAATCGGCTATATCGAAAAGTTGTTTCATAGAGACCGGATAAAGGGCGAAGGCTGCAGCCATTTCGCCGCTATCCACTCTGCGTTTCAGTTCGCCAAGTCCTCTGATACCACCCACGAAGTCGATACGTTTACTTGTTCTCAAGTCTTTAATATCGAGGATTTTATCCAGTACAAGATTTGAGAGGATAGTAACATCGAGAACGCCTATAGGGTCATTATCATCGAAAGTACCTTTTTTAGCTTCGAGAGAATACCATATACCGTTGAGGTACATGCTAAATTCATGAAGTTTTGTGGGCTTAAAAATTTCGGAGCCTTTAGGCTCTACGATGAAACTTTCTTTCAATTTTTCGATAAACTGTTCTTTAGTGTTTCCATTAAGATCGACAACAACTCTATTATAATCGATTATTTTAAGTTGGTTATCAGGAAAATGAACAGCGAGGAAATAGTTGTACTCTTCTTCACCTGTATGGTGGGGATTATGGGATTGGCGTTCTTGTCCTACTCTTGCGGCAGCGGCGGTTCTATGGTGACCGTCAGCTACGTAAGTATGAGGGATTTCATTCGCAAAGATCTCAGTAATATTTTTGATATCTTTAGGGTCGTCAAGAATCCAGAAATGGTGACCGAATCCGTCATCAGCGACGAAGTCATATACCGGTTTAGTGGTTTTCACTACTCTTTCTATGATTTCATCAATCTTTTTATTATCGGGATAAGTAAAGAACACCGGTTCAATATTAGCGTCGTTACGGAGCACATTGATCATGCGGTCATCTTCTTTTTCCTTACGGGTAAGCTCATGTTTCTTAATAGTGCCGTCCCAATAGTCGCCGGTATAAGCGCAAGCCACGAGGCCATACTGTGTACGACCGTCCATTGTCTGAGCATAGATATAATATTTATCAGTATCATCCTGAACGAGCCAGCCTTTATCCTGGAACATTTTAAAGTTATCCACGGATTTCTGGTAAACGGGTTCGCTATGTTCATCTACGCCTTTGGGGAGGTCGATTTCAGCTTTAGTGATATGGAGCAGAGAATAAGGATTATTACGAGCTTCCGCTCTTGCCTCTTCAGAATTAAGCACGTCATAAGGTTTTGCGGCCAATTCTGCTGCTATTTTCTGTGGAGGGCGTAAGCCTTTAAACGGTTTTATTTTAGCCATTATCTAAATCTTTAAATTACTTGTTAACTTGGAATCTTTTGTTACCGGTTTTGAAGAAATCCACGATCTGATTAGCGGCTGCGAGTCCGGCGTTGATATTAGCCTCGACTGTTTGAGCGCCCATTTTCTTCGGGGTAAAAAGGAAACGACCCGGAAATTTAGCTGCGATTTCGTCCTTACAATCAGGAGCTACGTCGGCGATATATTTAAAGTCTTCTCTTTCTGCGAAGATTTCCATAAGTTCGGCTTCATTAACTACCTCTTTACGGGCCGTATTAATCAATGTAGCGTTCTTGGGCATCAAAGAGAGCAGAGATTTATTGATTGAATTCTTTGTCTCAGCTGTTGCAGGAATATGCAAAGTAACATAATCACAAGTTTTATACAGGTCTTCGAGTTTATCGACAGCTTTAATACCGTCGGCTTGGATGATTTCATCTTTTACATAAGGGTCGAAGGCATAAACTTCCATTCCGAAGCCTTTAGCGATACGAGCGACGTTTCTGCCGACGTTACCATAAGCCTGTATGCCCAATTTTTTGCCGAGGAGTTCAACGCCCGATTTGCCGTTGAAGCCGTTTCTTGCCATATAAACCATCATACCGAGGACGAGTTCGGCAACTGCATTAGAGTTTTGTCCCGGGGTATTCATAGCAACTACTTTATGTTCTGTAGCGCCTGCAAGGTCGATATTATCGAATCCGGCACCTGCTCTAACGACGATTTCAAGTTTTTTAGCAGCAGCAAGAACTTCTTTGTCGACGATATCTGAACGGATAATTATGGCTTCAGCGTCACTAACAGCTTCAAGAAGCAGAGCTTTTTCGGTATATTTTTCGAGAAGGGCAAATTCTAATCCGGCACCTTCAACAATCTCTTTAATTCCGGCAACAGCCTTTTTATCAAAAGGTTTTTCTGTTGCGACTAAAACTTTTTTTCTCATGACAATTATAATTTATTTATTTTTAATTTCATATTCTTTCATTAAATCGACGAGGAATTTCACGCTTTCGACATCAAGGGCGTTATAGCAAGAAGCGCGGAATCCGCCTACTGAACGGTGACCTTTTATACCACAGATATTGTGAGCAGTAGCAACTTTCAGAAAGTCCGGTTCGAGATCTTTATATTTTTCGGTCATAACGAAACAGATATTCATCAAACTTCTGTCTTCTTTAGCAACAGTGCCGACGAACATTTTACTTTCGTCAAGGTAATTATAGATAAGATCAGCTTTTTCGATAGCTCTTCTTTCCATTTCTTTTACACCACCGACGGATTTAACCCATTTCAAAGTTTCACCTATTACATATATCGGGAGTACCGGAGGAGTATTAAACATTGTGCCTTCATCAACGTGTGTCTGATATTTAAGCATTGTCGGTATCGGACGATCAGATATATTCTGGAGAAAACTGTTTTTGATGATAACGAAAGTAGCACCTGCGGGTCCGAGGTTCTTTTGAGCACCGCCGTAGATCATGACATATTTCTTAACATCAATGGGACGGCTCATAATATCGGATGACATATCAGCGATCAAAGGAACGGGAGAATCATAATCTACTCTGATCTCGGTACCTTTAATAGTGTTATTTGTAGTTATATGGAAATAATCCGCATCTTTAGGGATTTCATATCCTTTAGGAATATATGAAAAATTTTTGTCTTTGGAACTTCCTACGACAACCACCTTATCTTCGCCCCAAAGTTGAGCTTCCTTAATTGCTTTTGTTGCCCATGTACCGGTATTCAAGTATGCAGCCTTAGTCCTCAAAAAATTGTAAGGAATCATACAGAACTGGAGGCTTGCGCCACCGCCGAGAAACAAAATCGAATAATCTTCAGGAATATTTAATAACTCCTTAAAATTAGCAATTGTTTCTTCAAGAACAGGTTCAAAATCTTTTGAACGGTGAGATACTTCCATGATAGATTGACCGCAATCACCTAATTCGATAACTGCTTTAGCTGTGTTTTGACGAGCAGCTTCCGATAAAACGCAAGGACCTGCGTTGAAAATGTGTTTTCTCATAACTTTTATTATTAAAATTATTTATAATTAAAAATATTATTTTATACAAATCACTGACTGCAAACAAGTTACAACCAGTGATGATTTTTCTTTAATATTGAGCAAAATTACTCATTATTGTCATATTGTCAAACTTTTTATAAGATATTTTATTTTTATAAAAATTTGTTTGTTTTGTTAACTTTATATATTAAAAAGGATAAAACATACCTATGACAACCTTATTATTAATTGTCGAAGAAAATTTTTATTAAAAAACATTTAATATGAAAAAAGTTTGTATCTTTGCAGCCTGAAATTTAAACATTTTGAAGACATGAAAGCAGATATTCATCCAAAAGATTATAGATTAGTCGTATTTAAAGATATGTCGAACGACTATATGTTTATGAGTAGATCTACCACAAAGACAAAGGACACGGTTGTTTGGGAAGACGGCAAAGAATATCCTTTGATAAAACTTGAAATATCCAACACATCTCACCCGTTCTTCACAGGTAAGGTTAAATTGGTTGACACAGCAGGTCGCGTAGATAAGTTTATGAACAAATACGCAAAGCATTACAATAAGAAAGCGTAATAATTCGCGTTCGTTTATACCATATAGTCCCTCATCCTTTTATTATTTCGAAGGGGTGAGGGATTTTTTAATTAACAATTTACTATTAACAATTAGCAATTAACAATTTGTCAATGCCTAAATAAGGTTGACCGTTTATTAACTAATTTAATTGATTCATTTTTAAAATTGATTCTGTTTTTTGC
>JAQVPY010000163.1 GCA_028701815.1 Bacteroidales bacterium
AATTATCAGGAGAAAGTTGAACTGCTGAATGATATTAATCAGACTTATTTGTTGAATGATGTCAGACGATATATCGCAAATGAGCACTTCGTGGGCTTTAACAAGTTGCTTCGCCTTCTGTCTGTGAAAATCGGAAACTTGGTTAATGTGAATGAATTAAGCCGTGAGTGTGGACTCCCATATTCGCGCTGTGAGGAATATATCTACTTGTTGCAGAAAATGTATATAATTAAACTTATTGATCCTTATTATACTAATAAACGTAAGGTGATAAGTAAAATGAAAAAAGTGTATTTCTGTGACTTGGGACTTCGTAATATGATATATAATAGCTTTAATGAAATTACTTACCGAACGGATAACGGCGCATTGTTTGAAAATGAAATACTCTTAGAACTTTGGAGAAACCGCCATGCGTCAGATACTATCTGTTTTTATCGGACGCAAAATGGCACTGAAGTGGACTTTGTTATTGATGGCTCACAAAGAAAAGCTGCAGTTGAATGTAAATTTAAGAGCTTCATTAATCCTGTCAGCATTTCCTCACTAAATAATCTTGCGTCTGAAGAGAAAATAGATGAACGGTTTATCGTAAATGTAAGCCTGAATATGTGCTATAAGGGGACAAAGATATTGTCGGGGATATGGGCAAACAGGATTTAATTAACAATTAGCAATTGCGCGAGGGACCACATGAGTACCGGTGCGAAACTTATTGAAAAATGAAACTTTAATTATGAAAAAGCTTATAATCGTAGCAGGCGCACGCCCGAATTTTATGAAGATAGCCCCTCTTATGCACGCGCTGGAGGGTAATAAGGAGATTATGCCTGTTCTCGTGCATACCGGTCAGCATTACGATATTAAGATGTCAGGTCAGTTTTTTGATGACCTGAACATACCAAAGCCGCATGTGAACCTCGAGGTGGGTTCCGCTTCGCAGGCGGTGCAGACGGCACGTATCATGGAACGCTTCGAAAAGGTGTGCGAAGATGAGAAACCCGACGCGGTACTCGTTGTCGGCGACGTCACCAGCACCGCCGCATGTACACTCGTGGCTGCTAAGATGGGAATTACTACCATTCATTATGAGGCGGGACTGCGCAGTCGCGACCGCTCTATGCCGGAAGAAATAAACAGACTCGTCACTGACTCTATTACAGATATATTCTTTACCACAAGTAAGGATGCCGATGAGAACCTCCTGAAGGAAAATGTTCCCGCCGAAAAGATATTTATGGTAGGAAACCTTATGATAGACTCGTTGGTGGCTAACATAGACAAGGCTAAGAAGACACCGCTGACGTTTAAACTGCTGAACCGCGATAGAGAGGTCTCCTTCGGAAAAGATTTTGTCGAAGGTAAATATGGCGTGATGACTTTCCATAGACCCGGCAATGTTGACGACCCTGATTCTCTGCACAGACTCATAGAGATCTGGGGCAAGGTGTCGGAGAGCGTTCCACTCGTGTTTCCGGTACATCCGAGGACATATAAAAACATAGAAAACTTCGGCTTTAGGAATATGATCGACTCCTATCCGCATCTTTTCTTTATTGAGCCTTTAGGCTATCTGCAGTTTATTCATCTCGTAATGAACTTTATGTTTACGCTAACCGATTCCGGTGGGATACAGGAGGAGACAACTTATCTGAATATCCCCTGTCTTACCGTGCGTCCGAATACCGAACGTCCAATAACTATCTGGGAAGGTAGTAATAAACTGATAAAGGTGGAAGAGATTGAACGCGAGGTGGCGCTGATTCTTGAGGGGAAAGGCAAACATGGGAAATGCCCTGAACTGTGGGACGGGGAAGCAGCTAATCGCATCGTGATGCGACTACTTGCAATTAACAATTAACAATTAGCAATTTGGGTTTTTGTGGTGGGGACCTTTTAATATGAAAAAACATATAACAACCATATTATTCATAATATATATTGTGGCGGTGCTGGCGTTATTGCTGTTGCCGATGAATTCGGTGGCATCTGTTTGCAGTTTCAAGTTTCTTTCGATACGTGGAGATCATGTTATTCATGCGTGTATCATGTTGCCGTGGATGTTTTTAAGACCCGACAGACATATCAAAATGTGGGTGTGGCTGTTGATGGGATTTGCCTTTGCGGGTTTAATCGAAACAACTCATTATTTCTTGCCATACAGAGGATTTGAAATAGAGGATATGATAAGTAATTTTGCGGGAATTATCCTTGGCTGGGGGATACATAGTCTGATTGTATCTATTTCGGATAAAATGAGATAATAATCCTTTCAGATTTAGGATATTTGCATATCTTTGCAAACCGCTCATTAAATAAAGAATTAAATTAAAGTTCATGAATAGAAAATTATTGTTTTTAACAACCGGGGTTTTGATAATCCTTGTCTCTTCTTGTGTTTCGCAGAAGAACATCGTGTATTTTCAGGATATCGACGGAAAGGTAATGAGAGACATTGAGAAATCGTATGTTACTACGATAAAGAAGGACGACTTGTTGAGCATAGTTGTCTCCGCATCTGACAAGACTGTAGTACAACCGTTTAATCTGACGCTTTCGGAGAATGCTTATGGCGGTTCTTCACAGGATCCGTCGAAGTCGGTTTTACCGTATCTTGTTGATTCTGATGGTAATATCGAGTTTCCGGTATTGGGAGAGATTCATGTCGAAGGCATGTCGCGGTCCGAGTTGGTGCAATATTTGACGGATGAGATTTCTAAGCATGTCAAGGAACCTGTGGTTTCTGTTTCCTTTGAGAATTTTAAGATAACGGTGTTAGGTGAAGTAAAGGCGCCCGGGACATATACCATGTCGTCGGATAAAATTTCCGTATTGCAGGCTTTGGGTATGGCAGGGGATTTACTAATTACGGCTAAACGTGACGGCATTTTGCTCATAAGAGAAGTTGACGGCGTTATGACTCATTACCCGATAGACCTTCGTTCGTCAGATATCATGAACTCCCCGTATTTTTTTATGCAGCAGAACGATGTATTATATATCCCGCCAAGCAAGAGCCGTATAATACAGGGAACAACCAACACTTCCATGTGGTCTGTTTTATTGTCATCGGTAACGACAATAATTTCTGTGATAACATTAATATTAACAAATGTAAAACTGTAAAGGCATGGCTTCTGAAAACAACAGAGAATATTTAGATAAAAATGAGGAAAAAGATTCCAATATATCTTTTCGACAGATTTTAGATTTCGCGTGGGCTTTGCGTTATTGGATAGTCTTAAGCGTAATCTTTTCGTTAGGTGTCGCCTATATCATCGTCAGGAAGACGACTCCCATATACAAGCGTACTGCATCGATCCTTTTAGTCAACAACGAGAATAATGCTTCTTCTTCCAGCGAATTGGCTCTTGTAGCTGAGCTTACCGGTAAGTCTTTTTCTCAAAAGATTGAGAATGAGATGGTTATATTAAAATCCGCCACTCTGATGCGCAATGTGGTAGATGAATTAAAGGTGAATATCAGATATTTAAAAGTGGATGCTTTCAGAAACAAAGACCAGTATCGTTATTCTCCCGTGGAACTTATTTATGTCAAGGGCGAGGGACAGAGCAAAGTGCCGGCGTTTAATATTGAGATAAGCATTGAGGACGAAAACACCTATAAAGTCGATGAGTTTGAGTTAGCCAAACATTATGGTATTTACGATTACGAGCACGAGATTTTTAAATTCGGCGAAAGGATTGCTTGTAGCAGCGGATATTTTATTATCAATTATGATGCAACCAAGAGCAACGGTTATTCGGATATCTTGATTACCGTTGCCGACCCTGCCGATGTTGCTGCAAAATATGCCGAAAAACTTGTAGTAGAGAATGCGAAGACTTCTTCTTCCCGTATGGCGAATGCGTCTGATATTATCTCCATATCGCTTGAGGATTCGTCTCCGTTGAGAGCTGAGGATATACTGAATACACTTATCACGATGTACAATCGTGAGGCGAAGAGTTTTAAGAATATCTCCGTAACTAACACCATCACATTCATCGATGAGCGCTTGACCAAATTGGAAGGGGAGTTGGGAACAGTGGAGTCCAATATTACACAATACAGGGAGCAGAAGTCGATTTTGAATGTCGAGTCGCAATCACAGATTGCTTTGACGTCTGATTTACAATATGAAGATAAATTAACGGGAATAACAACCCAACTGAAGTTGTTGGAGATGATTTCCGACAACATGAAGTCTCATAAAAACGAGCATACTATACTACCTGCTAATATAGGGATTTCAGATGCGGGGCTTTCGGGCTCAATCGAGCTATATAATCAGTTGCTGATAGAGTGTAATCGTTTGTTGGCGAGTTCTACAGCGACTAATCCGCGTGTTGTTTCTGCAACGCAGCAGTTGGACCAGATAAGAGAGAGTATTGTATTGTCGATACAAAATCTTCAAA
>JAQVPY010000164.1 GCA_028701815.1 Bacteroidales bacterium
GAGACCCTACAGCCATAAACGACTATGAGGTCGTAATTGAAGTTGGCGACGGCTCCCTCAGCACAACACAAACTTTTTCGATAAACGTGGGAGAACCCCTCGAAGGCGAATGGAAACTGCTGGGAGAAAGAGGCTTCAGCGACGAAAATTGCTATGTCCTCGACGCCTGCAATGATAACGAAGGTAACTTATACGCCCTTATACGCGAAGACGGTATCCTTAACGTTTATTGTAACTACCTTGACAACCAGGGCTGGACCGCGATAGGCTCTTCTACAGCGACAATGGCTATATCCGGCGGCATCGCTATTAACGCCGAAGGAGAAGTCTGCGTAACTTACGTGGGCTCCGGCGACCAGATAAAAGTACAGAAATTGACAGGCACTCAATGGACAAATATCGGGTCTGCATCATTTAGCGGGGCCACCCCCGACATAGCTATCGCAGATGACGGGGTTATCTATATCGTATTTATGGACTTTAATTCGAATTATCTTGGCACCGTATATAAATTTGAAGACGACACATGGTCGCCCGTAGGCAGTAACGGACAATATTCTACCGCCGTTACAACATGGTACAGCATAAGAACCTTTAATAATGAGCCCTACGTCCTTTATACCGATTATGAAGATGCCAACCACGTAAGCATATCACGCTACGACGGCACAGAATGGCATGTGGTAGGCAACGGACCGATAACAACAACCATAGGCTCTTATTACTATCAGGAATTCGCTTTTAACAGCACCGGCGAAATATACGCCGCCTTTTGCACTTTTTCCACGTTTAGACTGACAGCATATAAATATGATGGCAACGAATGGACAAACATGGGCGACGACATCACAGGGGAAGCTGTCAGTTTCTTGGATCTTGACTTAAATGAAGATGGACTACCTGTGATCTCGTATTGCGACAATTCTCTCAGCAACTTTATAAGTGCTATCGAATATAAGGATGGAGCATGGGTCGCCATCGGACAGGCAGGCTTCTCTGTAGGAGCGAGCATGTATCTCGAGCAGGTAATAATTGACGACACGCCTTATGTCATCTTTATGGATACAGAGCTTGAAAACCGCATTTCGTGTATGTATTATGAAACAACTGAAGCACTGTATCCGCCGACAAATTTCGAAGGGTTTTTATTCGATGACAACTGCGTAAGTTTAACATGGGATTTACCGTTACAGGGCACGCCCATAAGCTATAATCTCTATCGCAATGATGCGCTGTTAGAAAATCTAACCGCGACAGAATACAATGACATTGACATCCCCATAGGCACCTACCGTTACACCATCACCGCCGTTTACGAAAGCGGCGAGTCCACGCCGGAAGGTCCTATCACGATAGAAGTCCTTTTAGGCACCGTCGAGCATGATGCCATGACCACATTCACGCTCTATCCGACAATAGTAACAGACATCGTAAACATAGAGACTACCGTCGCCGGCAGCATAGAGGTCGTCTCCATAAGTGGCAAAACAATTATCCGTCAGAGATTCGCCGCCGGGACAAGCGTAATTGATCTTAGCAAGCTGAAATCAGGGATGTATTCGGTCAGATTTATTTCTGACGATAAAACTTGTATTGAGAAAATATTAAAGCAATAAAATCATATAGGCGCGCATTATTCAAAAAAGTAAAATCAGTTTACTCTCGCAAGTCTCATTTTTACGAGACCCAAGAGGCTAATTTCGATCATATCGCCGAGTTCATGGATTTCGACCCACGGAGAGACCTTCTCACCGAGGAGTTCGCCTTCCGTATCGGTATTAAGCATATTCTTTCCGTTTTCGGCTTTCCATTCTTTTGATTCGAGAACGGCATAGCCATCACGAATAGCCATACCTTGAGCAATAGCCTCATCAATTTCAGATTGTGGCAGATCAGGTGGCACAGGTAAAAGAGTCTCAAATGTACCATCTTCCGTAAATTGCATAACTCCATCAATAAAGGTCGAATAATCCGATTCGTCAATATTTTCGTCCGACATGATTTCATCGACAGTCTTCCACACGAGGTTATCCATATTTTCATCTAAAACCCCTAATTCTTTAACTTTCCATTTTCCAATAATATCCATTTTATTTCGTTTTTAGCCCAAATCCGTATCAAAAGACGAACCGGCGGTCGGGTTAATTAATACAATCGCCATAACGGCAACACACATCGATGCAAAGATGCGAAACAAAAAACGAGATGTCAATACATAATTATATAGAGAAGCACCTATCAACTACCCCCCGACGCCTACCCTTAAAAGATCTCGCGTCTGCTTTCTCGCGCCTACGGTTTTCCTGTTTCATGCAATGAGATCATGATGATTTTCAGTATAGATATGTCCGCATAATCCGACCTATAGAACGAGTAGCTCATGCCGCAGTCAGTTGTATCGGACTTATATATTATTCCTTTTTTATGACTAAAAAAGTAACAAAAAAGTCTTCCGCTGCGTCTCCGTTCACTAAAAAAGTGCGCGCACTTTTTCTTTACGTTCACTACGCAAGGCGATCGGCATTGCTGCTTTGCAGCAATTAGGGTTTGGGGTGTCCCGCTTCCGTGGCGTTATAGCGGAGAATGGACTTGCCGAAGTCTCGTTGGTTAGTACGGGGTCCCACGCGCTGGTGGCTGAGCTTGTCGAAGCAGGTATTATATCTTGGGGGGTCCTCATGACGAAGTCAGAAGATAAAAGAATTAAGCCATTTATCAAGCGTACTCCGACCGCCTGATAAATTTTTCTGAGCGAAACATTATTTTGATTCTTTTTTTATGTATTTTTGCAGAAAATTAGAAGCGAATACAAATGAACTTTTGGCAATTAAGAAATCAATTTTACGACTTAGTGTGTTTCAACGTTAATCAGGTATATGTGTGGCAACCCTATTTTGAGAAAAATAACCTTACTCGCTGGACAAAGCAAAAATTGCTTTTAAAACTGCGTAATTCGTGGTATAGCTTTCCTGATTATTTAAAAACGCCTAATATTCAATATTTTGCATCTAACAAAATGTATAATCCTTCGTATGTCAGTTTGCATTCTGCATTGGCATTTTACGGCATTATTCCCGAAGCGATAGTGCAAACTACGGCTGTAAGTTCATTAAAAAAGGCAAGTTTTGAAAATACGTTCGGGACATTCACATATCAGCAAATTTTGCCTGAATTGATGTTTGGGTATGAACAGAAAACGTTTTTAGACAAACAAAGTTTGCTTTTTGCCACCCCCGAAAAAGCGATTTTGGACTTATTATATCTTTATCCGCATTACAATAACAAACAGGATATTATAGAGTTACGTTTTGACGAAGAATTTATGCAAGAAGATTTGAATATAGAACGATTAAAGGAATATGCGGAAAAATTTCATTCAAAAATACTACTCAATAGAGTTGATTTACTTTTAAAAATTTACGGTTTATGTTAAACTTGGAACAAATACAAAATTATTTTCCGCCACAAATCAAGGAAAATCCTGCACACAAGAAATATATGGTCAAGGAATATATTCAACTGATGATTTTGGATTTTTTGGCAACTTCAAAATTTGTAAAGAAAATTGTTTTTATTGGTGGCACGAATTTGCGTTTAGTGAAAGGGATTGACAGGTTCTCGGAAGACTTGGATTTTGATTGTAAAGATTTTTATGCCGAATATTTTGCGGAAATGTCGCAATCGGTTTTAACTTTTTTGAAACGTTCGGGCATACAAGCTGAAACGCGAGAAAAGCAAAGCGATAAATTAACCGCCTTTCGTTCAAGAATTTATTTTCCTGAATTGTTGTTTGACTTGGGCTTGTCGGCGTATAAAGAAGAACGATTTTTGATTAAATTGGAAAGTCAAAATCAAGAATTTGAATATACGCCTCAAATGGCTAATATTAGTGGTTGTGGTTTCTTCATTTCGTTTCCTGTTCCGCCAGATGAAGTGCTTTGTGCTATGAAATTGTCGGCTTTGCTTTCACGGGCAAAAGGACGTGATTTTTACGATGCCCTATTCTTACTTTCTCAAACAAAGCCGAATTACGATTATCTTGCTCAAAAACAAGGCATCCACAATCTGACGGAACTAAAAACGAAACTGACAGAAACGTTAGAAAAAGTTGATTTATCGCACAAATCCCAAGATTTCGAACATTTGCTGTTTAATAAAGAGAATAAAAGTAAAATATTGAATTTCAGCGAATTTATTCAAAGGATGAGTAGTTAAAATCGCATTATAATACTATCGCTTTTTATGCCGGCAAATGCCATTTCTCAGTTAATATTTATTTTTCGTTTCCGTTATTGTATCGGACTCATATATTTATTACTTTTTTATGACTAAAAAAGTAACAAAAAAGTCTTTCGCTGCGTCTCCGTTCACTAAAAAAGTGCGCGCACTTTTTCTTAAC
>JAQVPY010000165.1 GCA_028701815.1 Bacteroidales bacterium
ATCCCAATCCCCCTATTTTTTTTGTTTCCAAAGCTCCTATGTACCTATATGATCCGTCTTTATTATAAAGGATACCTTCCACAAAATATGTAGGTCCGTAATATTGCCTTTCTTCACCGTTGAGCGTGCCTTTAAAAAGCAAACATCCATCTTCAGTATATTCCTCGCCTTCAATAAGCCACCAATATAGAAAAACCCCTTTTTGCCAAATATTTCCGTTCCTGAAATACCTTATTCCCTTGCCGTTTGGAGCATAACAACTTTGCATCTCATTCCACGTTACTTCACCTTCGTACTTTTTTTCGCCGTTTTGGTAATAGAATTCCATTATTCACTTCCTATTTTGCTATCTGTATTATTTTTTGATAAACCGCCGTTTTCTTCTCTGTAATCCTTCCATCCCTGTGGTAATGTCCGAAATACTAGTGTCTGTATTCTGTATTTATTTCGAAATAAGACAGCAAACGATTTTCAGGATACACTGTTAATGATTTATGATTATCTCTTAAAGGGGGATAATATAACGCGCGTTCGTCACAAGAGTGAGTTATAATGTAATCTACTTTATTGTTGATGGCATTAAGATTTGCCATGGCTTCTTCGAATTCCTCATATGAAGGCGTTTCTTGCGGCCACCAGCTAACCCCTTCCTTACGAAACATCTTATCTACGCTTGTACCGCCTCCAAAAGTAAAAAATATATTTTTGTCTATTTCGAAAACCTGTCCCCTCATCAAATGAATTATGTCAGGTTTGATAATATGCGCATTTCCTCCATTCCATTTCAATACCGGATAGCTATTTAGCAAATCAAAATTTTCGTGATTGCCGTCTACAAAAAGTATTGTAAAGGGCAAATCGGAAAAAGACTTCAAATCAGATTCCAACCTTTTCGGAAACCAAAGTCCGCCGAAGTCACCTGCAATCAACACATAATCATTTTTTGTCAATTGAGGATTCTCTTTTGCAAAAACCTTTAGCTTACCGGAATCTATTTCTCCGTGGGTATCACCTGTAACAAAAATCATATTTATTCTTCTTTATTTTATTTTTTTCAATGCCTTTTGTCTCAACGCGGAAACAAATGAAAAACATTTTTCTGTATACCTTTCTATCAAATCACTTTGCGACAGCAAAACATCTTCTTGGCAAACTCTGCCGTGATAATCGCTGCCGGTACTTTTGAGAAGAGACAAATCGTCTGCAAGGAGCGACAAAAATTCTATCTGCTTCTCATTAAATTTTCGATAATATGTCTCCATTCCGTCCAAACCAAAACCGACAAGCGCTTTTGCCATTGATGCAACTTGAGCATCGCTAAACAGCGTATTTCCCCCTCTCTTCAAATTATATGGATGAGCCCAAACGGCTATTCCATCTGCATGATGTATCGCGTCAATGGTTTCATCAGGAGGCAAAGGAAAGCGCGCAAATCGGACATATCTTTGGGTGTTTAATATATTGTCAAACGCATCGTTCATTGAACAAGCATGTTTTATGTCAATTAATTCCTTAGCAATTAAAGTGCGGTCGCTAATTCTGTTATCGGCATACAAAACTTTTTTTCTTATTCCATAACCGTCGGCAATAAGCAAATCAATCAACTCTCCAAGCATTTGCTGTTTTCGATACTCATAAATATTCAAATGCTGGCGCATTTTTTCAAGATCTATTCCATATCCAAGAATATGCATGGCGTAAGTATAGTCTATACCCGCAATAACCTCAGGAACAGGATAAGTCGTCAATTCAACTCCGTGATAGTATTCAATTCCTCTGCTTCGGCAGAAGTCCAAAGCCTCTACGCAGCCTTCTACGGTATTGTGATCGGTAATGGAAAGAATATCAAATCCATGGTTTGCCATAATATCCATGGTTTGATAAACATTTTTTCCACCGTCTGAAAAGCTGCTATGTATATGAAAATTTGCCTTCATCCCTTTGCTCCAACACTGTTCTTGTTCATTGTATTTCTAAATTATGTTCGGTTCAACTCAAGAATAAAACCTTTTTGGTGGTCGCCTACGATACCGTCGGGAACATCATTCCACTTATAACTATTTATCCCACTCAAAATATGCAAATAATTTTCTTCGCCTAAATAATTATCCGGTTGCGAGTTGTTCCAATTCGTATAATTGAATGGTTCGCCCGTAACCCATTTCCATTCACCTTCTTGTTCAGCGTCGGCACCGCCAATAAAAAACGTATAATCATTGTTCATGCTTACGGGTGTCAATAATGATTCTATTAGACTTTGTTCTTCGGATGAAGTAATTGTCAAAAGATTTCCCCGCTGCTGCCGGCAATACTCTTGCGAATCGGACCAGGACATAACAGAATCATAGACCACATAAATTTTGCTTTCTGTTGCCAATACATTTGCCACTATAGGCTCGTCTTCCGAAATGCTGTTTCCTTTTGAGCCTTCGGCTCCGTAATTGCCCCAACCGCCATCGTTACCATACCTTGTTGCTCCGCCGGAAGCGGTATGTGCTCCTCTGAACCCGTAATGTCCACGATCTCCAATCGCGCCTCGTTCGCCGCCTATCCTACCCGAACCTCCGTTACCGGCTGTTCCGCCGTCGCCTCCTCTGCCCCCATTCGAAATATACGGCCAAGTTACAGTAAACCATGTCGTTTCCTCACCGTTTCCTCCATGTCCTCCTGCTCCGCCATTGCCTCCGTTGCCTCCGTTGCCCCTTACACCTTTGGAATCTATTACTTTACCGTTGTTTAAAACCTGAATTTCAACGATAGCACCTTCACCGCCCAGTCCTCCGCTGCCGCCATGACCGCCTAAGCCTCCATTTCCGCCCGTTCCACCGTCATAGCCCGGAGTTCTTCCGGGGTTATGATCTTTTTGGTTTTCTCCGTAGTGACCATAAGCTCCATTGCCGCCATGTCCTCCATGTCCTCCATTGCCTCCATTGCCGCCAAGGGCTATTATTACACCTTCATTAATGACTATACTATCTTGGGCATTAATTGCCGCTCCGCCTGCTCCGCCGCTTTGTCCCGAACCTCCGTTTTCGCTTTGACCGCCATTGCTTCCGTTGCCTCCGTTACCGCCATTGCCTCCAACAACGCGCATAACTTCACCCTTGACCGTGAATACTACACCTTTTGCTAGGATAGCAGCTTTGCCATTTATCTCATTAGCATTTTCATTGATGCCATTGCCGCCTATTATTTCTGTTTTGCCGTATGAAATGATTTTTAAATTACTGCCTGATGCCATAGCTGAGCAATCTATTGCATTTTTATTTATGGACGCTGAAAAAGAAAAGTCTTTAAAAACCAAATTCAAGTCTGTGCTTCTGCTGTTCACAGTCATTTGAAAATCTGTGTAACTCATATCATTGCCTGATATTATCACTTCACGTACAGAAGAGTCAATATTCAATGTTTTGTTAAGTATATTTGAACACTCAACCAAATTTAGCCATACTCTGTCTTTACCATTTTCGGCAGCAACGTTTTCCGGTACATTATCGTAGTCTATTGTCGTATCCCATTTTGCATATAATGATAAATTGCCACCTAAAGGTATCGTTGACTTGTCGAAAGCCTCCGTCATATTGGAGTCAATATACCAACCGATAAAGATATCTTCAACTCCTCTTTGAGGCATCTCTATAGAAATATCATCCTCAACCGTATAGAATAATGGGTTATTTGCATTGTTTTGTCCGTCGTTAAGATGATATTCAATGGTATATACAATGATAGTCCATTTGGCATATACGACAATAGAACTGTTTATGATATAATCATCAAGTACATTCTCTGTAAAACCCTCATCAAAATACCAGCCCTCAAAACTATAGCCCGTTCTTTGCGCAACCGCGTTGAGTTGATAAAATCTAGTGAGCGATATGACTTCCCTTGAGGGTGTGATAGTTCCTCCCATGTCATTAAAAACTACGCCAACATATCCTTCAGGCGCCAACAGCTCGATATTGCTAAAACCTGAATTAACATACTGAGAGTATACTTTTGCTCTCACATGAAACTTAATTAGATCAATGTCGTCAAATGCAATAGGCCCTACGTCAAGAACAAAGTCTGTGTTATATGACTTGATTTCAGATACATTGGATTGGAAAAATGCCAAATCATTTATATAAGTCAAGTTATCGGGCAGATTAACGCATGTCAGTTCGGAAGAGGCAAACGCCATTGATGCTATTCCTACTGTACTCTCAATAAAGTCTGCATCGGTCATAGTTGTGTCACTGAGCTTTATTGCCCATATGTTCTCGGGAACAACTATATCGTATTTTTTTGATAGCGAATCTTTTGCAATACCGCCGGCATATAT
>JAQVPY010000166.1 GCA_028701815.1 Bacteroidales bacterium
TTAATGATAATGTTCCCGATTTCTCGAAGCAGGCCAGCATTTTGTTCGCCTCATGGGTGTTCTTTTTACATATAGGTCTGATTATCATTGCTGCCATTGTCGCCATAGTTTTAATTTTGTCTGCCAGAAAACGGAATAATGACATAGAAATGCTTAAACGTAAAAGGGCGGAGTCGGTGTCTATGAAACGTCTGAAAAAAGCCAAAACATTTTTGGATTCGGGTGATCAAGATGCTTTTTATAATGAGCTGACAATAGCGATGTGGCAGTATATTAGTGACAGATTTAATGTGAATACTGCCGATTTGAACAGAGATTTTCTTATGAAGCTGACAACAACAAACGACAGCCTTACGCCTGACGACGTAAAGATGTTTGTTTCTGTTCTTGATGATGCCGAATATGCAAGATTTGCCCCCGGAAGATCGTCGGATTCCATGAATGAAATCTATAAGCGTGCTTTTGATGTGATTAAACTGTTTTATTCAAAATTGAAATAATATCGTTTTAAATATGAAGAAGATAATGAAAACGGGCTGGTTGATTGCTCTAATGATGTTGCTCTCGTGCGGTATTATAAAAGCCCAGGAAGAACAACAGTCGCCCGAGATATTGCCGCAGGAAAAATATATCGAAGCACTTGAGGATTATAAATCGGATAACTTTGCTGCCGCAACGGTGAAGTTGCAGGATTTATACGACTCCGGATATGATTATTTTGAGGTATGCTATAATCTTGGAAACTGCTATTTTAAAATGAACGACATGGCATCAGCCATATTATATTATGAAAGAGCCGATAAAATTTCTCCGGGAAATGAGAACGTAAAACATAATCTCGAGGTGGCAAATAAACAGATAGTAGATAAAATAGAAGCCGTGCCGGCACTCTTTTATGCAAGGTGGTGGAGCTCTATTACCGGATGGCTTGATGTTACTCAATGGGCTTATTGCTGCCTGCTTGTATTTTTGCTCTTAGCTGCTGCTGTTGTGCTGATAGTGGTGTCTAAAAAGCTCGTGGCTCGAAAATCAGCTTTAATAACTTCTGTCTTGCTTCTTCTGGTTTTTATATTTGTCCTTTGTATAAATATTTCATTAAAAAAACGATACGACTCAAAAGATGACGCAATTGTATTTACTCCTACCGTCTCAGCCAAAGGATCCCCGACAGAAACCGGCGTTGATATCTTTGTCATTCACAGGGGGACGAAGGTCAATATCGAAGATAATATAGGCGACTGGATAGAGATAAAACTTTCAGACGGGAAAACAGGATGGATTAAGATGAAAGACGTTAAAACCATCTGACATGCCCGTTCTCGAAGCCTCGCAATGGCTACAATTAAACGACGGGAAATTTCCTGTAATTGATGTTCGTTCTCCCCTTGAGTTTTCTAATGGTCATATCACAGGAGCTTATAATATGCCCCTTTTTGATGACAATGAAAGAAAAGAGGTGGGAACCATTTACAGCCATTCCGGAAAATATGATGCCATACTCAGGGGACTTGATGTCGTGGGCGTAAAAATGTCGTCTTTTGTTAAATTTGCACGGAAGATAGCTGTCCAAAATACCGTATTTGTCCATTGCTGGCGAGGCGGTATGCGCTCGGAAGCGGTGGCATGGCTGCTCGAATTCGCCGGGATAAAAGTGTATCTGCTCCAAAACGGATATAAGGGCTACCGTTCATATATACGGAGCTTTTTTGAACAGCCGATGAATTGTCGAATAATAGGAGGCTATACAGGAAGCGGGAAAACGGAAAAATTGTATCAACTTCAGGCCGAAGGACAACAGATAATAGATCTTGAAAAACTTGCCTGTCACAAGGGCTCCGCTTTCGGTCATATAGGAGAAACTCCTCAGCCTACAAATGAACAGTTCGAAAACGACTTGTATGCCGCGTGGTCAAAACTCGATTTGAACAAACCTGTCTGGATAGAAGACGAAAGCCGTAATCTCGGAAAGGTCGTGCTTCCCGAACCGGTGTTCGCAAAAATAATGACTTCTCCTATAACCTACCTGCATGTCGATATCAAGGAACGAATCGACAGATTGGTGAAATATTATACGGAAGTCGATAACCTGACCCTTATAGATGCGGTAAGGAAGATTGAACGACGAATCGGTGGCGATAGAGCAAATTACTGCTGCGAACAGATCGCCGCCTCCCATTATAGCGAAGCAGCAATGATTCTACTCGAATATTACGATAAACAATATCAGTTTTCCATTGATAATCGAAATAAAAAATCATAATAAAAAAATCGTATTCTCATTTCTTTTAATAAATTTTATTACTATCTTTGTAGCCAATTGTATGGTGAAAATTAATTAAAATTAGATAGTTATGAAATTTATTGTGTCAAGCACCCAGCTGCTGAAGAATTTAGTTTCCATCGGGGGAATTTTAAATACGCGTAATACTATGCCTATTCTTGATGATTTCCTGTTCGAGTTCTCGGAAGATGTATTGAAAATCACTGCTTCCGATTTGGAAACGACCATGACAACCGAGATGAAGGTGGATATGGCAGACGGAGAAGGTGCGATCGCTATTCCGGCTAAAACGCTGACAGATATGCTAAGGACTTTTTCAGATATCCCTATAACATTTACGGTAGACATGGACAATTTTGCTATAGATATAGCTGCTAATGACGGGCATTATCGTATGGCAGGACATAATGGCGACGAATTTCCGAAAGTGCCTGCGTTTGAAGACGCACACTCCTTTGTTATTTCTTCCGATACGCTGTCGGCTGCTATTTCAAAGACCTTGTTTGCAACGAGTAATGAAGAGCTCCGTCCCGGAATAACAGGTGTACTGTTCGATATCTATCCGGACGAAATCGTGTTCGTGGCTACAGATGCCCACAGGCTCGTGAAATATACTAAACCTATTGACCTTGGAAACGAGAGAATCAGTTTTATTGTTCCCAAGAAACCGCTTAATCAGTTGAAAACAGTTCTCGGCACCGACGAATGCGATGTAAAAGTGGAGTACAACAAGACGAATGTGATCTTTACCTTTGAGACCTTGAAGTTATACAGCCGTCTTATCAACGGCGCATTCCCCAATTATTCCGCCATCATCCCGCAAAACAATTCCAACGTGATGCTGATAGACAGATCGGCACTGATAACAACTTTACGTCGTGTGAGCTTCTTCGCAAACCAGTCGACCAATCAGGTTCGACTCTCCGTGTCAGGTCAGGCTATACTCATCTCCGGCGAAGACCGCGAGTTTGCAAGCGAAGCTAAAGAGCGTATCGCATGCGATTATTCGGGAGAAGACCTCGTTATCGGATTTAACTCGAAGTTTCTGCTTGATATGCTTTCTCATATCGACACTTCTCAGATAGAAGTTAAGATGTCTGTCAGCAGCAAGCCGGCCGTGATCCTCCCTGTTGAGGAAAGCGAAAGCGACGAAAAACTGTTTATGCTGATATCTCCGATATTGCTTAATAATTAAAATAATAATAACTTAATATAAAATAAAATGTCAGAAGTTATAAAAAAATTAGAGCCCAAGGAAGTGTGGAATAATTTCTATAAATTGACTCAGATTCCACGTCCTTCTCATCATGAAGAAAAGGCCGTTAAGTTCCTCAGGGAATTCGGCGAAAATTTAAAACTCGAAACTATCGTAGATGAAGTGGGTAACGTTATTATTCGCAAGCCTGCCACCCCCGGGATGGAAAATCGCAAGGGCATGATATTACAAGCCCATGTTGACATGGTTCCACAGAAAAACAGCCATGTAAAGCATGACTTTGAAAAAGACCCGATTGATGCTTATATTGATGGCGAATGGGTGACTGCAAAAGACACCACCCTCGGCGCAGATGATGGCATGGGCGTGAGCGCCATTTTATCGGTACTCGAGTCTAAAAATATAAAACACGGACCTATCGAAGGCGTCTTTACAGCTACCGAAGAAACAGGTATGGATGGCGCTAACGGTATGAAAGCGGGATTTTTAAAAGGCGATATCCTTCTGAACCTCGACTCCGAAGACGAAGGCGAACTTTATATCGGTTGCGCGGGTGGTATTGATGCCAATATCTCTTTCAAATACAGAAAAACTGCCGTTCCCGAAGGCTATACACCGTTTGAACTGTATGTTACGGGACTCAAAGGCGGACACTCCGGTATGGATATAAACCTCGGTCGCGGCAATGCTAATAAGATCCTCTTCAGATATCTTAATATCATTAAGGAAAGATGGCATGCGGAACTCGCGTCAGTTTCAGCCGGCAGCCTTCGTAATGCAATACCACGCGAAGCCTTCGCTACAATACTCGTCCCCGATGAAAAT
>JAQVPY010000167.1 GCA_028701815.1 Bacteroidales bacterium
TTAGTTTGTCAATAAAAATATTTATAAAATCATTAATTCCACTATTGATAGCCTTATAATAATCTATTATTTTAGCCTCCGTAGTAAAGAGAGATAAAATAGGGTTGATATAGTCTGAATAGACGTGATTAAAATACACTCCTTTTATAGCAATTGCATGAAATTGAATCCAGTCTATATCAGATTCGTTGTTGCAAAAATCATGAAGTGTTATGTAGTCAAAGTCAATTTCTTTATTGAATAATAATTTTTTTATAGATTCTAAATGAATTTTAAGTTCAGATAAATTAGCAAACCTTTCCTCTGGCACGTCATTAATGCATTGTTCTATCAAAGAAGATAATTCGCAGATTTCAATAGATCTTGGATCTTTTCCTGTAATTACAAAATAAATCACTTTACCTAAAGAGTATATATCACTCCTTTCTGTTGCGTACTTTAATTGATTATACTGCTCTGGGGAAACATAGAATACTTGACCATAGCCAGATTGACTGGATTTTGTATAATGGGATAATGAATCAACATCTTTCCCTAAACCAAAATCTGCAATTTTCACCACAAAGTCAGCATCTGCTTTGAAAATAAATATATTTGTTGGAGATAGATCTCGATGTAGAATATTTTTAGAATGAGAAAATTCTAAACCAGAAATAATTTGCTCAACAATATCGATTCGTTGTTCTAAGGTTAATGTTGTATTATTTCTTTTTATATAATCGTATAAATTATGCTCAGCATAAGGCATTACATACCAAGAAACACTTATGCTACCGCTAACTGTTTTACCTTCTTCAATTAAATTAATAATATTATCATTTCCTTGTAACGATTTTAATAGTTCAATTTCTCTTGCAAACCTGTACCTATAATCTTCGTGTTCATAAAATTCTTTTTTCAATTCTTTAATTGCGACTTCTTGCCCAGTGACTTTATTTCTATATTTTTTCACTATGCAAAAATAGCCTTGCCCTTTTACAGAGATGTATTCATAGTCGGAAAGCATAATTTCTATTTTTTGATATATAGATGCAAAAATATCCATAAAAAAACACCTGACAAAATCCCTTGCCAAGTGTTTTTCAGAGAGTTGCCATAAGTCGCTTACTTACATTCGGTATAAAGCAATCTGCTCATTTATTGCCCTCTTGAATCTAAACGGATTGGATACATAGTAGTAGCAGTTGGTAGCCCCCCCGTAGTAACCACAATAGAACCATATCCGAAGATCCGCCCTAAAATATTTTGTACGACCTGAACGCCCTCGCATTTTGCCAATACCAGTTCCACTGTCCGACGGCTGATTATCCCTGTTTTGATGATTACACGCCTGTTGGTAACGGCATAGACAGAGCCGACCTTTACAAACACACGCTGCACAAGCGAAACCAATCCTAAGAATAACAGGGTTACACCCAAATAATGTGTTATTCTGAAATCATCGAAATAGCACATAAATCCGATACCCAGTAATATGGCAGGTTGCAGGAAAAGGAAAATATGTATCCTTGCCCTGTACCTGACTTCCTCTCCGAGTCGTAAATATGTTGTAAGAAATTTCATGCTGTTTTTTCGTTTATAAATTCGTTTTTCAATATCGCTAACAGGCAATAGCACCATTCAGACGGGTTCAAGAAACGTTTATCTTTCCTTACTTCGTAATGCAGGTGGCTACCTGTCGATAGCCCTGTATTGCCCACACAAGCAATTTGTTGGGTTATCGTTACCGAATCCCCGACATTTACCAGTATTTTGCTTAAATGCGCATAGAATGAGCGGAAATTGCCTGAATGTTCAACTTCAATAAAATACCCGTATCCCGAATTATATCCTTTACGGCTTACCACTCCGTTGCCGGTAGCATATACGGGAGTACCCTTTATTTTAGGAATATCAATCCCTGTATGGAACTTACGCACTTTATAAATGGGATGCTTTCTCATTCCAAAACCCGATGAAATTACAGGTTTTTTTATTGGGAATATTACGGGATAGTCGGATAATTCGCTGACGGACATTTGCATTGAATCGGCTATCCGTCGAAATTCTTTTATAGAGTAGATCTGCTGCGTACATTTATCTATTTCTTGTTTTCTACTTAGAAAATCGGTTGGCTGTCCCCATGCAGATAGGGACATCAATGCGATAAAGAAAGTTATTATGTATTTCATAATCTATCTGTAAATGAAGCAAGCGTCCGCCAATAGTCCGGACGCTTGCTAATTCAACTTCCCTTATTCTTATTCTTCGTCTTCGTTGCCTTCATCATCGCCTTTGTCATTCTGCCAACTGAACGTCTTTTGAACGACCTGACCGAAATTATCTTCGATATATACGTCAATAACCTGCTGATCCGTGCTGTGTGAAGTATAATAAAGCCTGAATGTGGTTTTATTTAATGGATACAGGTCATTCGGTTTAAAGGCCGTTCCGTCATCCATTCGCAGTTCGCCAACTCCGTCAGGCTGAAAATACCTGATGAAGAACTTCGCCTGTTCGTACTCGCCCTCTTTTACCAGTTGGCATCGAATTTCCGCACTTTCGTCCTGAACGATTTTTTTCTGGACGGGCATACAAACCAAATCAAATGTATAAACCTGCTGAACATCCAAATCGTCACTACAGGCACAGACTATTGCCGATAGCAATAGCGTGTATAAAAAATATGCTAAAAACTTTTTCATTGTGAATTATCTTTTTGTTGTTTATAAATAAAGGAACTTCCCTTTTATCGGGCTTATAGAAAGTATTCCCGCATCTGCCATTCCGTAGGCAACAAGCATGGAACCGTTTCGGGGTTGCATTCCTTTTGTTCCGTCCGGCTTGAAAAACTGGATACGGTTATACAGGAACTTTATTGCCGTAGCATATTCAAAGACTATATCATGAAACCATTTGGCTTCAATCTTTGAGAAAACCAAAGCGATCCCCCTGTTATGTTCAGCCATTTTTTTGAGAAAATCCTGCAACAACGGATTGGAATACGGAGGATTTAACCAAACCCTGCCGTGCCATGACTGTATCAGTCCGTTATCCTGAGCAGTATAGATTTTCTTTGCCGATTGGTTTAGCCTGAATGCTTCGGGAGAAGATGCCGGATCTAAATCAAATTCGCCGAGAGAACGTATAATCTCAACCGGCGTGTACCATTCATCATTCTCTTTCATGGCACTAATTGATTATAAATTTCAGTCCTAACCCGAATTGCGTATGGAAATGCCCTGTCGATGTTCCCCACAGTACCCGCTCACGGGCAGTCAGGAGCAACACAATACGGTCGCTCAGGTATGTTTCCATTTCCAACGTAATCGCACCGCCATAGATGAAAGCATCCTTATTCCGAAGCGTAGAACCGTCAAAAAGTATTTTCTCTCCCCAATTACTTGTTTCGTATCCGGAAAGAGCTGAACCGCCTAAAGAGAAAAGCACTACTTTGTTTCTGTCCGATAGGAATTTCAGATAATAACCACCTTCTGCAGTAAACTGGCTGACGGGTATTCTGTCTTCTTTATACGGGTAGTACCTGTTCAGGAACTCTGCCCCAAACACCCACTTATTGGCGTTTTTGGTATAGGTCGCCATTTGCAAACCGAAGTAATATCCCAGTTCGTTCCGGTTATCCTTTGAATGAAAACCGTCCACCATTCCACCTGTTACCTGTATGCCTTGCATACCGGGTAAGCAACGTTGGGCGTGTAGCTGGTCTGTAAAGATCAGGCACAACGCAAACGTTAGTATTAGAGATAGCCGCTTCATGGTTATTTCGTTTTCAGTTCGTTGATAACTTTGGCACGAACGAGGTCGGCATTCTCAACTATAAAAGATTGATGACGGCCTCCCTCTTTTTCGTTCAATTCGATGATAAGTTGTTTATCGTCTGGAATTGTGAATTTAGGCAGGGTAAATACCACCCGTTCCGTTGTCTTACCCCCTACCAGTGTCAGGTTATTGTGCGCCCGGAGCGGCATGATAACTTGTTCCTGAATAGCGGTACGTTTGGCTACTTTCTTATCGACAATCTTGAAAGTGATGTAATCCACGTCAAACGGTACATTTGAAGAATTTTTCAGTTGCATATGGAGATAAAGCAAGCCGTTATGCGTATAAATCCCTTTGAGCGTGTATTGTATGCCGAACCGCTTAGAGCCGATATGCTTTATCTCCCTGTCATTGTTTTTATAAATGGACTTCATTATCAGTTTGACCAGTAGCGGAGATTCGCTTCCCAGTTCCCTCATATAAATCTCCATTGCATTGTTCGGTCTGTTTACAGCTTCCCCGTCATGGATAAAGTCGGTCA
>JAQVPY010000168.1 GCA_028701815.1 Bacteroidales bacterium
TCTCATTTTACCAAGAAAAAAGCAGCTCATATTTACCTGCAAAAAACAGAATCAATTTTAAAAATGAATCAATTAAATTAGTTAATAAACGGTCAACCTTATTTAGGCATTGACACACTGTCCACTGTCCACTTACCACTGTCCACTAACCACCGTCCCCTGACTTCGCCGTAAATTCAAAATAATTCCTAATTCCTAATTCGTAATTCCTAATTGATTATTATCTTTGTAGTCTGAAATAATGTATATTTGTCAAATCAAAATCTGCTGATTATATGAAACGTAAACACATCCTTTTACTCTCTTTGCTGACGCTATCTGTTTCCCTTAACGCACAGGACCTCGTGGTGCACTTTAACTATAGCTCCTTCGCAACTAATGAGAACGATACGTATATTGAAACATACCTCTCCGTTCCTCAGGCTACCCTCAAGAATGTCAAAAAAGATAACGGCATGTATAACGCCGAGATGTCGGTTACCATGATATTCAAACAGGGCGACTCTATCGCACAATATAGTAAATACAGTATCGTGGGCCAAGAAAATGCTGACACTGCGACTATTGACGATAACCTTATTGACCTGCAACGTCTTTTTCTCGACAACGGTGAATATATGATGGAACTTACTGTCCGCGATAAAAACGATACCGCTAACGTGCTGAAAGGAAACACCAAAATCGTAGTAAATATACCAAAAGACCAGCCAAGTGCCTCTACAGTCTGCTTTATAGACTCTTATACAAAGACCGTAGAGAGGAATATGCTCACTCGCGGAAGCTACGATATGATACCATATTTTTCGACGTTCTTCCCAGACAATAAAAACATGCTGACATTCTATTGCGAGCTGTATAATCTCACCTCTCTTCTTCCGGAAGACTCCCGGATTGCAGTGATGACACACATCGAATATTTCGAGATCAACGGCTCTTATGTCAACGGCTGCTCATCTCTACAGAGGAGAACGACAAAAAATGTGATTCCGGTACTCGCCTCCGTCGACCTCACTAACCTTCCATCGGGAAATTATTATGCCGTAATACAGGTTAAAGACGAATACGGAAAGGAGATCTTTTCTACAAAGAGATTTTTCCAGCGCTCCAACCCTAATATTGTCTTCGACGAAGAATATCTGACCCGACTTAATGTCCCCAATACATTCTCTTATCAATATTCGGGCATAGACACCCTGAAATATGTCATAAAATCGTTTACGCCTAAAGCCACCGATTACGAGAAATATTTTATCAATAGAGTCGACGGTGAAAACGATGAAAACGTCCTCCGCAGCTTTATATATATGTTCTGGAGCGACAGAAATATGATAGAACCTCAAAAGGACTTTAACAACTATATGGCTCTTGTAAAAAAGGTTGAGAACTCCTACGGAAATGCCATCCGTCGCGGCTATGACACCGACAGGGGTCGCGTATACCTGCAATACGGCCCTCCCGACCATATTATGGAGAACAAACTCGCATCCGACACCTCTCCATACGAGATATGGCAGTACTATCAATGCGGCAGCCAACGTAACAGACGCTTTGTATTCGCATCACTCGACGCAGCTCTTAAAGACTACGACCTCATCCACTCGGATATGATAGGCGAAGTCAACAACCCGAAATGGCAATACGACCTGCATAACAACGCTCCTATCACCAACGACAATACGAGCTACGATAGCAGCTGGGGCAACGACCTCGACACTTATTTCAACGACCCGTTCTAATAGTAAACTGCCATGGACAATATCGCAGTAGTAATTCTCAACTGGAACGGCAGCGAGTTCCTAAAAGGTTTTCTGCCTACAGTGATCGCTTACAGCCGCGATGACGCCCGTATTTATGTCGCCGATAACGGCTCTACCGACAACTCTATGGAGACTCTTGAAAAAGAATTTCCGGAAATAGCAGTAATCAAACTGAATAAAAACTATGGCTTCGCTCTCGGATATAACCTTGCCCTACAACAAATAGACGCTAAATATTTTATGCTTCTGAACTCCGATGTGGAGGTTACCGAAAATTGGCTTAAGCCCCTTGCATCTTTCCTCGACACAAACGAAGATTTTGTCGCCTGTCAGCCGAAATTACTCTCTTATCACGACAGGAATAAATTTGAATACGCCGGTGCCGCCGGTGGTTTTATCGATAAACTCGGATACCCCTTCTGCCGCGGAAGAATGTTTATGAATATCGAAGAAGACAAAGGTCAATATGACGACGACTGCGAAATATTCTGGGCGTCAGGAGCCTGTATGTTCATTAGAAGCGAAAAGTTTCATGAAGTCGACGGATTTGACCCCGATTTTTTCGCCCACATGGAGGAAATCGACCTCTGCTGGAGACTGAAAAATAAAGGCTATAAAATAGGTTATTGCCATAACTCGACTATTTATCATATCGGCGGCGGTACCCTGCCTAAAACATCATGGCGTAAAACTTATTATAATATCCGTAATAACGAGGTGATGCTGTATAAGAACCTCCCCCCACGTCAAATAGCCCTGATCATGCCAGTCAGATTTGTCCTCGACATAATCTCCTCTTTTAAATTCTTTATCGACGGCGGCGTGAAAGATTTTTGGGCTGTGATCCGTGCACACTTTTCCTTCTATCGCCACTTCAGAAAAAATAAAAATAAAAGGAAAAATATTACACAGTCTAATGTAAGTTGCTCGTACTCAAAACCAATAGTCTTTAAATACTACCTGCAACATAAAAAACTGTTTTCTCAACTGAATAAAAAGGATTTTACCGCTAATTCATAAGAGCTTAACCCGAAACCACATATCATGCCCCTGCACCGCGACGCCGTTAAGGATATGCGACGGTACTCTTCTCGCGCATTGATGTTCGAAATATGTACCTCAACTACCGGAGTATTTATTGCCGCAATGGCATCCATTATCGCTACCGACGTGTGCGAATAACCACCAGGATTCATGATAATACCGTCAACCTTGCCGTCAACATCCTGCAACTTGTCGATGAGCTCACCCTCTATGTTCGACTGAAAATATTCAATCACTATACCCACCTTCTCATAAATACACCTAAGCGATTTTAAATAGTCTTCAAACGACCGGTTACCGTAAACATCAGGCTCCCTGCTGCCTAAAAGATTTAAATTGGGCCCGTTTATGATGATGAGTTTCATGTTTTTTTGCAAAATTAATAATTTTCAGTTAAATGAGAAATGATTTCTACAACATCATCTGCCGACTGCCGCGTTACCGTCTCTATGGTCTCTTGCGATCTTGAATAAAATTTCTCACGCTCGGATAACAAATCGGCAACATACTGATAAATGTCTTCATGATGCTGCAATGGCCTGTCTTTGTATGAGTTGATGATACGATTGGCTAATATCTCCGGCGCGTTCTTTAAATAAATGCAAACACTGCAATTGTCTAAAATGATGTCCATGTTGTCACTATAACACGGTAAACCTCCACCCGTCGCAACTAACACATCTTCCATCAAAATGACATCCTGCAAAATCTTCTGCTCCGCCTTGCGGAAAAATTCCTCCCCGTTGCGCTTTATCAACTCCGCCTCGGAAATACCATACTCCTCTTCTAATAAAAAATCGGTGTCAAGAAACTGCAATCCGCACCTCGCCGCCGCCATCCTTCCTATCGTCGTCTTCCCCGTCCCGGGAAAACCAACTAAAAATACAGGTCTCATCTATCGCTTGTCAAAATATTTAATTATATCCGTCGCTACCATCGCATCCATCGATAATGCCCTCGCCGCCGCATCCCCCGCCTTGCCATGCATGAATACTCCAATAATACACGCATCCTTTAATGAATAACCACTCGCTGCTAACCCCGTGATGATCCCCGTCAATACATCTCCACTGCCCCCCGTCGCCATCCCCGGATTGCCACTCGTGTTTATATATGCCTCCCCCACCGGCGTAGTGATTATGGTGTTCGCTACCTTGTATACTATGTATATGGAAAACTCTACCGAAATCCTTACCTGCATTTCAAGTCGCTCAAAATCATTTTTGTAAGTGCCAAATAACCTCTGAAACTCCTTCGGATGTGGCGTATATATGCCATTTTTTGGCATATATACGCTTCTCATACCCTGCGGCATCTTCGATAAAATATTTATGGCGTCGGCATCAATAACAAAAGTCCCCTTTATAGTCTTATTGCCTAACAACGCTGTCAGCCGTTGAACAGCCATCTCATCGGTACCCATGCCGGGTCCAACTCCCACCGCCGTATATGCCGACAAGTCTTTCGTCGCAAGATCTCCAT
>JAQVPY010000169.1 GCA_028701815.1 Bacteroidales bacterium
CAATTAAATCGACAACAGGTTCTGTCTCGAGCAGTTCTTCCTTCATTCGTTCGGCCATACATCCGATAATACCGACAATAAGAAGAGGATTTTTCTTTTTAAGATGACGAAGGTCTTTCAGTCTGTTGAAGATACGAATCTCCGCGTTTTCTCTTATAGAGCACGTATTAATAAGGATGATATCGGCTTTCTCGATATCTTCTGTCAACGCGCAGTCATTGTCAATAAGGATAGAACCAACTATTTCGCTGTCAGCAAAATTCATCTGGCAGCCATAAGTTTCGATATAAAGTTTCCGTCTCACGTCTCAAAAATTTTGGCAAAAGTAATCAAATTAAAAAAAATTTGCTTTACTTTGCCACGTTTTTTAATAACGCGCAAATAAAGGTATAATCAATGGCGAAGAACTTAGTTATTGTTGAATCTCCCGCAAAAGCAAAAACCATAGAAGGCTTTTTGGGAAGCGAATACATCGTAAAATCCAGTTTTGGACATGTTAGAGATTTATCTAAGAAGGGCTTGGGTATAGATATCGAGAAAGACTTTCTCCCCCTGTATGAGATAAGCAGCGACAAGAAGAAGATCGTTGCAGAATTGACAAAATTATCAGAGAATGCAGATGTCATCTGGCTCGCGTCCGATGAGGACCGCGAAGGAGAGGCTATCTCGTGGCATCTTGTAGAAGCCTTAAATCTTCCGATAGAGAAGACAAAACGTATCGTCTTTAACGAGATAACGAAAACTGCTATCCTCAATGCCGTAAAGACCCCGCGTGGCATAGACTACAACCTTGTCAATGCTCAGCAGGCAAGGCGTATTCTCGACAGGCTTGTCGGTTTCGAGTTGTCACCGGTATTATGGAAAAAGGTTAAGCCCGCCCTGTCAGCAGGACGTGTTCAGTCTGTAGCAGTACGTCTGATTGTCGACAAGGAAAAGTCGATAAAAGATTTCGTGCCGGAGAATTATTTTAAGATAATAGCAGTATTTCAGACTCAGGAAGAGAAGCCGCAATCCATAAAGGCCGAATTTTCAGAAAAGTTGAAAACGAAAGAAGAGGTCATCGACTTGATCAACACTATCAAAAACGGTCATTTTGCCGTTTCCGCGATAGAGACAAAGCCGTTGTCGAGGATGGCTCCACCGCCCTTTACCACTTCCACCCTGCAACAGGAGGCGTCTCGCAAATTAGGCTTTTCCGTAACGAAGACCATGACTGTTGCACAGCAGTTATACGAATCAGGGAAGATCACCTACATGAGAACCGACTCTGTACATTTGTCGTCTTTAGCTATTGCGACGACGCAAAAAGAAATCGAAGACACCTTCGGCAAAAAATACTCCTCACCGCGTAATCACGTCACCAAGTCGAAAGGTGCTCAGGAAGCTCACGAAGCCATACGTCCGACCTATATAAACCGCCATGCGATAGAAGGCGATATCTCTCAGCAGAAGTTATATTCTCTTATCTGGAAAAGGACCATCGCATCGCAAATGAGCAATGCGCTGATTGAGAGTACGGATATCACTATTAACTCCGATAAAACCGACAAATACTTCACCGCTAACGGCGAAGTTATCCTCTTCGACGGTTTCTTAAAAGTTTATAACGAATCTGTTGACGACGACTTACAAGATGCGGCCACCACCATCAAGGCGAAACTCGCCGAAGGTCAGGCCCTTGACATGCAGTCGTTGGAAGCAACAGAGAAGACTACTCATGCACCATTTAGATATTCTGAGGCCAGTCTCGTAAAAAAGATGGAAGAACTCGGAATAGGGCGTCCTTCCACGTATGCTCCGACTATCTCGACAATACAGAAAAGAGGATATGTAGAAAAGACCAAGGCTTCTAATAAAACCCGAAAATTTGTAGTGATAAAATACAAAAACGAAGAGATCTCCGAAGGCACCGGCTCCGAAAAAGAAGATGCGGTAAGCGGCAAACTTGCTCCTACCGACATAGGTACCCTTGTCAACACTTTCCTTGTGCTTAACTTCCACGACATCATGGACTACAATTTTACGGCTAATATAGAAAAGCAGTTTGATGACATCGCAGATGGAAAGATAAAATGGCTTGAGATGATCAACAAATTCTATTCGCCGTTCCACACAGAAGTCAAAAAAGCCGAAAGCAACAACGACAAGATTCGTGGCGAACGTCTGTTAGGCGTCGATCCACAGTCAGGTAAAAACGTATATGTAAAACTCGGACGATACGGTCTGATGGCACAGATAGGTGAGTCTCAGGACGAAGAAAAACCGAGGTTTACAGGGATGAAGAAAGGTCAGAAATTAGAAGACGTCACTTATGCAGAAGTGATGGAACTATTTAAATTTCCGAAAAACATCGGCACTTATGAAGACTCCGACTTAGTGCTGGGACAAGGGAAATACGGTCCGTATATCCGTCATAACAGTAAATTTTATTCCATACCGCCGTCCGACGACCCGCTGATGCTCACTCCCGAAAGAGCTATCGAGATAATAGAATCAAAACGTAAAGAAGACGCCTCAAAAGTGATAAGACATTTCACCGAAAACGCAGACATGCAAGTACTTAACGGCAGATTCGGTCCATACATATCTTTCGAAAAAGCAAATTACAAGATTCCCAAGACCATGAAACCTGAAGAGTTATCATACGCCGATTGTCTTGTAATCATTGAAAAAGCAAAAGCAAAAAAGAAATGAAACACGAATTTCTCGCCTATTTAAATCCTGTCGACACTGCAAATTACACTTCTTCTTTGCAGGACAAGAAACGTATGGGCGGAAATATTGCGATATTCTCAAAAAGCGGCAAGTTTCCGAGCATCTCAGGAGCAGATATTGTCATCATAGGCGTTCCAAAAGACAGGGGCAACAACACAGAGGACAGGAAGACGGAGTCCCCCGATATCATCAGGAGGCACTTTTATTCGCTCTATTGTCACACTCCACAGTTGAAGATTGTAGACATCGGCAATATCAAGACAGGCAACTCCATTACCGACACTTATGTCGCGCTCAAAGAGACGGTCCGTTATTTTGTTTCCAACAAAATTCTGGTACTTGTCATAGGCGGCAGCAACAACATGGCATATGCCAATCATCTGGCTTATGAAAAGCTCAATCATCTCGTCAACATAGCATGTATTGACTCGAAGATAGCCCTTGCCGAGCAGGACTCTTATCTGAGAAAAATAATATCATACAATCCGAATTATCTTTTCAATCTTACGAACATTGGATATCAGTCGTATCTCAACGACAGCGAGGCCATAAAAGTTATGGACTCCATGTTTTTCGAGTCATACCGTCTCGGAATTGCAAGGAGTAAGATGGAAGAGATGGAGCCGTCCATTCGCAATGCCGACATTGTCAGTTTTGACATTTCGGCCGTCAGGCACAGCGACGCGCCGGGGAAAGCCGACTCTTCGCCGAACGGTTTCACGGGGGACGAGTTTTGTCTCCTCGCCAGATATGCAGGCAGCAGCGACAAGACGTCGAGCATCGGTTTTTACGAATACGACCCTGCCGCAGACGACAATGAAATAACTGCAAAACTCATAGCCCAGGCTTTATGGTATGTCATCGACGGATATATCAACAGGCTGCCCGAGTCGCCACAAAAAAATCCGGAAAGATTTGTAAAATACAACGTGGCGTCCTCGCTGTTTGAAAACGGACTTGTCTTTTATAAGAGCAAGCTCACAAATCGCTGGTGGATGGAAGTAGAATGTCCGGAGCACCTTAGAGAGCGATATGTCAACAGCTATATGGTCTCCTGTTCTTATGGGGATTATCTCGCCGCCGGCAACAATGAGATTCCGGAAAGGTGGATGCAAGTTTATAAAAAGTTGATGTAAAATCGCTTTTTTTATATATCTTTGCAAATTGAGTATTGATATCATATAAAATAATATTTTATGGCACAATTTATTTCAGCAGAGCAAGCTGCATCTATGGTAAAAGACGGCATGACACTCATGTTCGGAGGATTTCTTGCATGCGGAACGCCACTTCGTATTGTGGAAGCTATCGCTAAATCAGGCGTTAAAAATTTAACTCTTATCGGTAATGACACTGCTTTCCCCGACAGAGGAATCGGCATCCTTGTTGCCAACAAACAAGTAAAGAAGGTCATCGCCTCCCATATCGGCACAAACCCCTGTACTATTGAGCAGATGAACAATGGAGAGCTTGAGGTCGAATTATGTCCTCAGGGTTCCCTTGCAGAAAGAATCCGTGCAGCAGGCGCAGGTCTCGGCGGCGTATTAACTCCTACGGGCATAGGC